>JAJFUY010000068.1 GCA_021372185.1 Chlamydiales bacterium
CTATAAAAAAAGAGCTCAAACAAAAAAAATCAGACTTGACTGCAATCACAGTTACTATAGAAAAGAGTTTTGATTACCTATATTCTCAATTAACAGAAAACAAAATCCCACACGAATTTAGCATAGTACTTAAAGCCTTAAAAGAAGCCCACGACCCATCCAATCAGGATATATCTTTAGCCGCCTTAAAAGGCTCTATACTCTTTTTACGATACCTTTGCCCCGCTCTTAGTCAACCAAAAGAAAAATGCGGCATTAAAAAAATAAAAAATGTGCCAGTAGTAAGCGACTTTGCTAAAGCTCTTTTGCTCGTAGTAAATCAAACAGTCATTAAAGAAGAAGAAAAAAACCATCAATTTTATGACATCAGAATAGCATTAGAAAAACTACACCAGCCTATCGCAGCACTACTAAGCAAAATCGCTTCAAACCCTCAACCAGAAACACCACCGCCCGGACAATGTATTAAGGAAGCAGCTTCCATGTATGGCTTGATAGTACGTTCTGGACGTACGTTTGAAGATAATACAGAATTACAAGAGACGCTAAATTTGTTAGAAAAACACTGGGGAAAAGCTCCCCAGCACGAGTTTGAATTTGATGACGAAGTGCCGATGCTTGATGAAATTTCATTGCTCTCAAGCAAACTTCAGAAGGCGTCTATAGTATAGACACTACTCAGCAGCTACTGTAAATGATACAGGCGGTTTTGGCTTATTTGCAGCTTTAGCATTTTCTTCTGCAATTTCTGCCAAACGCTTCATAATCTCGCTAAACTGGCTGGTATAAGTAGCCTCCCCATTGGCAACAAAAGTAATCGCTTTAGCCGGAACCTTGTCATCAACGCGGTTGATAACCTGAACACCCTTAGCTGAAACTTGCCATACTTCATTATTTTCAATAGTAGTAGGAGCAAGCGTAGCCATAAAGACGCTAGCAATTCTTTCTAAAACCTGAACATCTTTGACAATCTCGCTATTATACCGCACCACACAGGCTCTACCGCCAACAAAAAGCTTACCCTCTTTTACTTGATAAAACTTTTCTTCGGCCGGTGCGACAGCAGGCGCAACACTCACAGCTCCAACAGGTGATGACATAATTCCCCCCAATTTAAATATTTAACTATACTAAATCTCGGTATTTTTTGCAATAGAATACTCAGAAATGAGCTTTGTTTTGTTTTTGTATTAGTTTTCCTCTGCGATCTCTGCGGCTCTCTCTGCGGTAAAAAAATGTATTTTTTCACAAGCCATTATTAGCAACGGTGTGTGAATTATTTTTTACCGCAGAGAGAGCCGCAGAGAACGCAGAGGAAAAACAATAAAACCAATGAGAATTTTGAAGAAACATGTCATCAAAAAGAGGATCACCGCCCCCAAACAAATCATCTAAACCCTCTAAATCTAATAAATCGCCAAAACTTGATACTGGTGATAGTGACAACATAAATGAATACACCTCTTTGATAGAACAATAAGTCTATCGAAGAGCTGAATTATTTAAGAGAAAAGATTAGCTACAATTTAAAAAAATTAACAGGATGCGCTAACGCTGGCAGGATCTGGCAGGATTAAAAACCCTTCTTGTTTTCATCGTTGTATTCTGTATTATCCTGCCAGATCCTGCCAGCGTTAGCGCATCCTGTTAATTAATGTTTTTGTTTTTTGCTATTTCGAAAGAAGTCTGACAAACTCTTTGGCAGTTTCTTCTTCTGTGCAGACATACTCTGCCTGAAGTGCTTTGATTTGTTCTTTTTCTGAGATGTAGAGGATGCGGGCGATGATTCTAATTTTGGGGTTTAAGTAACGGGCTGATTTGATGATAGAAACTGTTGTGGCAATGTCGGGTACTGTGATGATTAAAAGCTCGGTTTTGGTAACTTCAGTTACCTGCAAAATATTGGGGACACTTGCATCACCGTAGATGATTTTGTGCTTGTCTTTCGCTATATGAGTAAGTGTATCGATGTTATCTTCTACAATTACCACCTTGTATTTTTTACTCTCTAAGAGTTTTGTTACCTCTTGACCAATTGGGCCAAAACCCACCACAATTGCCTCTAATTGGTGAACCATTTTTCCTTCAAAAAAATGCGATATTTTGCTGGGCGCGGCCGCTAGATGATCGGTAGATAATGCCTTAATTTTTGCCCCCTTTTTACTCCATAAAAAATAGAGTCTAAAGAGCAACGGGTTTAATGAAATTGAGATAAAAGCGCAGCCAACAAGAATGTCATAACCTGCATCAGGCAGTATTTTTAGGTGCATGGCCTGTTCTGCCAAGATAAACGAAAATTCACCTATTTGAGCAAGGGCCAAAGCTACTGTAATAGCTACAGTATTTGGGTAAGAAAGTAGCCGCACTATACCCCAAGCAGCAAGCGGTTTTATCACCATAATAATGGCCAAAATGCCAATAAATAACCCAAAGTAATTCATCACAATTGTAGGGTCAAAAAGCATGCCAATAGACAAAAAGAAAATAACGGCAAAAATGTCTTTTAACGGTAATGAATTAGCAAACGCCTGATGTCGCACTTCTGTTTGGCCAATAACCATACCGGCTAAAAATGCACCAAGAGCAATACTTGTGTCAAAAACGACAGCGGCTCCCGTTGCTATAATAAAGGTTAAGGCAAGGACAGTAAGGGTAAAAAGCTCTTGAGATTTCAGGCGGGCAATACTTGCCAAGATTTTTCCTACAACTTTGTAGCCAACACCTAAAAGTATAAACGCAAGTAGCGAAAACTTTACCAAAAAGAAGGCAACAGAAGTAAAGAGTGCGGTAAAAGAAAATGTCCCTTGTGTGGTAATGAGTGCAAACACAGGCAACAGCACGAGCATCATAATTGTAAGGAGGTCCTCTACAATAAGCCAGCCTACGGCAATATGTCCCTGAACAGAATCTAAAAGCTTAAAATCTGTCAGAACACGCACAAGAACAACAGTACTTGCTACACTAATAGCAAGCCCCATAATGATGCCATTTTCTAAGGGCCACCCCATACTTACAACAAATAAAATTCCCGCAACAGAAGCTATCAGTGTTTGGCCAATAGCACCGGGAATAGCAATTTTTTTTACGCTGAGTAGATCTTTGAGCTTAAAATGCAGCCCCACGCCAAAAAGCATTAAGACAACACCAATTTCAGCTAGCTGTTCTGCTATTTGAGGGTCAGCTACAAATCCGGGAGAATAGGGCCCAATGGCATAGCCTGCCAATAAAAAGCCAAGAATAGATGGGAGTTTTATCTTTTGAGCAAGCGCCCCAAAAAGGCTTGCCAGCCCAAAACCAATCGTTAAAAGTATGACAATTTGTAATTTATGGTCCATGCGCTCATCTTGCCAATTTACCTATAAGTTTTGCAACAAATTAAATTTTAAATCAGGCGCCCCTGGTCCAGTAAAAACATTAAATTAACAGGATGGGCAGGATCTGGCAGGATAATACAAAAACACTATCGTTTATTGTCTTTTGTATTATCCTGCCAGATCCTGCTAGATCCTGTTAAATTTCTTTTTTTGATCCCATCAATCCAACAATGCCGATTACGATTAAGTACACAGCAACGATCAGGTTGAGTAGCTGTGGAAAGATAAAGATTAAAATACCGGCAATTAATGCAAGTACTGGTGATAAAACTGGAATATTCATAAAAAAATTTCCTTTTTGGTTAATAGAGGTCTAATTACTTGATGTCTCTTCTGATGCAGCATCAATACTTATGTAATAGTTTTTCTGTCCAACATTCTTGCTTTCAATAAGCTGAATGGTGTTTTTTAGCACGGCTAAAAAGTTTTGGTTCCACTCTTCTGAACTTACCCTTTTTTGATCTTTAGTTGGCACTACTTTTTTTAGCGCTTCTAATTCTGGGCACTGAAAACTCCAGAAATCAATTTCAATTGTTACCCGTTCCATATCAGCTTGAGAACTTTCATCTGCTGCCAACGGCGCAAAAAAAAGACAAGCAATCACACCCAAACCCAAAGAAAATTTCATAAAACCACCTTTAAACTTATTATAATTCGAATAGTAATCACAACCCGAATTTACTGCCACAAAAAGCCCTCTTTACATGCATGAGCGGACGACACCGCCATCTACTCGGAGTGCCGCACCAGTAACTGCGGAGGCTAAAGGGCTGCAGATAAACGCCACTAAGGCAGCAACTTCATCTGTTGTTGCAAACCTTTTAAGTAATGAACTAGGCCGTATGCTTTTGATAAATTCTTTCTCAAATTCTCCAAAAGATTTACCGCCACTAATCTGCTGCACAAAATCCTCAACACCTTCTGAGCGTGTTGGCCCCGGAAGAATAGCGTTCACAGTAACTCCCGTTCCCGCACAGTGCTCTGCCAACCCACGAGATACTGCAAGCTGGGCTGTTTTTGTCATGCCGTAGTGAATCATTTCTACAGGTATTTGTACGCCGCTTTCACTGCTGATAAATATGACACGTCCCCAATTTTTTTGCTTCATCCCGCCCACATACGCCCGGCTAAGGCGTACGCCACTCAGCACGTTAATCTCAAAAAATCGTCGCCATTCATCGTCAGCTATTTCTTCAAATGGCTTTGGCTCAAAAATCCCTAAGTTATTCACCAAAATATCAACCTGGGAAAACCGCTCAAGGAGTGCCTTTGTATCTTTTTCAGAAGAAAGATCCCCTACAAAGCCCTCAATGTGTGCCCCAGGCACATTTTTGCGAATTTGCCCAATTGCCGCCTCAACACTCTTTTCAGAGCGGCCGTTTATAATAACGCGTGCGCCCTCAGCTGCAAGGCGCATAGCAATGGCAAACCCAATACCTTTTGTAGAACCAGAAACTAGTGCTGTCTTATCTTTTATACCCAAATCCATAGCAACTCCTATCGTATGTATTAGCAATAGCCATAGCCCAAGATTTAAAAGATAGTCAATCTTTTTGATATCGTCATATCTATTGAGCAGTTTTTTGAGATCGAAGATACTGCAATCCTGCAAGGCCCATATTTGTAATATGAACGACAGAATCACCAAGAATACCATATAAACCTGTGTTATTATTCACGTAGAGTCCAACAAGATACTCTCTGTAAAGACAACGATCTATTTTTCTGCCTGAAGGGCTGACATTTTTCTTTGTCCTATACTGGGCATAGCGCGCCTCCTTAACACTGTTACGCTCGTCTAATACATCTGGACTGCTTGGAACCTGTAAAAGCCCGGTCCTCAAACGAAGGCTCTATCAGTGCTTGAGCCGTGTGCAGGGAAACTTGCAAGCACGGTTTTTAGAGGAGGCAATCATCACAAGATGATTGCCTTACTCGATCCTATCTTAAAATTACCCGAATCGTAAATTCGTGATAACTTGTAACTGAGGCTAGGGCCGGCCACGGACATTTAAGCTAAAAAAACTTTCCCCGGCATGTATTATTAAAACTGATAATTCATGCCGGGGAGGGCATCCAAAAATACGTAAAATGCTACTTAATCCTGCTCTTCGAGCCCCATTTCATCCATATCTTCATAGTCCTATTCACGCAGATCGTACGTAAATGTATTTCGCTTTTGAAGGAATGCCATTTGCTACCACTTCTAGCTTGCTCTTGCCAGATTCTATGTTTTTCGGCACATCAAAATAGGTGGTGACCTTTTTCTTTGATGCGACTCCCATGAAGCTATGATCATGAGTACGGCAATAGAATACATGGCCCGTGGCAATGTTCGTGATGCGAACTAATGGATAGTTGGTTGCAGATTGGGATTCATCACCAAACATCGCACCTTGGGACATGCCGTTGAACCGAATGCCCTTGATCTTGTACGTTTTGCCAGCGCACACTTTCTTTGGCGCAGAGCTGACTCTTGGTGCCCAATTTCGATGATAACATTTATCATCAGAAGTAAAAATTTCAACATCATTCGTCCCGTTTACGCATAATATCTCTCCAGTAGGAAGAACGACCATTGCATAGAGACTTGAATAAACATCGGATGAATTCGCAAAACCTGGCTGCTCAATCAATGATGCTCCATCAAATATAAAAAATTTCGCTGGTGGAATGCCAAATAAATTGCCGAAGTCTTGATCGTTAATAGCTCCAACACAAACTAATATATTGCCATTTGGTAGAAGTGCTCCTGCTCCATCAGGAAAACCAAGCTGCCCATCAGCAGTAACTGGAAAGCGCGGTCCTGGGGTCCAGACACCTGTTTTTGTATCATAAATACTGATATGGCCGTCATATCCAAAGCAAGCAACTGTACCATCAGGGCGCAAAACCTGTGGTCCTATTTCAGTTATAAATCCATAAGGAGGTTGATTGCTCGGAAAATTAGCGCTAGGAAATGTAGAGAGAGGAACTATGGTACTTCCGGCACTTGACCAAGTTTTAGTTTTAGGATCATAAAGTTCTGAGTTGGTGGGATTAAATGGAATTTCGTCTCCAGGAAAATAACAATCCACCGTTAATACTTTACCATTCGGTAAAAGGGTCCATCCTTCTTCTGTGTTAGCATCTGC
Organism: Chlamydiales bacterium; assembly: GCA_021372185.1. GTDB lineage: Bacteria > Chlamydiota > Chlamydiia > Chlamydiales > FEN-1388 > SZAS-7. The sequence goes on from JAJFUY010000068.1 coordinate 6,509, forward strand.
TTTGGTTGAAGTTCCAGTTTCTGTCCAGGTCATGGTTTTAAGATCCAGCAGTGCTGCTTGCTTACTCAAATTACACGCGAGCATAAAAGTGCCATCACTAAGAACCACACTCGCTGCATCTCCAATTACATTTCCTGCCCCATGAGCTGGAAAATCAGAGTTGAAAAATGGAGGCGGTTCTACTGCAGTCCAGATATTTTCAACAGGATCATAAATTGCTCCTAAATTTGTTTGTCTAGATTCATAATTTGCTCCATTTAATTCACCACCTTCGAAAATAACTCTTCCATCAGCAAGCACAGCTGACGCATAAGCGAATGGTATATATCCATCTGGCAAGGATGCCACTTGTTGCCATGTCCCATTAACATAACTCCCATTAATATCGGGTGTAAGTGTCCACATTTCTCCTGTATTGAAATTCCATCCAGTATTTTGGACTAAAATCCTTCCATCGGTGAGTAACATGCAAGTGCCAGCACCACCCGTACCTGGGTCTATAGGTGTTGCAAAAGGAGGGGGGTTAATCAAAGGTGTCCAGGCACCTGCTTGCACGTTTGAACTCAAACTGCTTACCGCGAGGACTGCAAGTAAAAATCGTTTAAAAAGTGAATTCATAATTTTCCTTTTCATCATAGTTTGAAAGTTTACATTTTTTTAGAATTCGACAAACCTGGCCCTAACGGGCCAGGTTTGTCCTACACTATCCTTACTAACACTATTTTTACAAGCACTATCTATACTACGAACGGGGTCATACTCAATACCGTTCACTTTACAATAATTACATGACTCACAAACGAGTGATCTTTCAAATCCTAGAAGAGAGGGTCAAGAAACGCGAAGGCAGATCAAACCCTCTTGGTGTTGAGAGAAAAGGAAGCTCGTATAGGGTTGTATAATCCCTCGGCAAAACGCAGATAGACAAGCACTTATGCTTTATAGGGAGGTCTTAAATGAACGATATTGGGGTCAGACCTAGCCCCAGTTTACTTATTAGCGATGGCAAAATCGTTTACCAGAAGTGGTTGAGGTGCTACTCTAAAACGATGTAACCTACGGTGTTTTATGTCATCTGCTTGTCGATTTCTTTTGTCAATTTCTCCATTTATTAGCTCATCTCCGCTTGTTAGTGCAGAACCAATATGCCTCTATAAAGGACGCAACATCGAAGTGCAGGTGCCAGAACGGCCTTTGGCCAACGGGTCAATACTTGTGGTTCCGCAAAACAGCACTCCTAGCACTTTGGGAGAAATGTATGATACCCTCCAAAGAATTGCCCAAGTGTGGAAGGCAAACGGCATTTCAAACTATATGATTTACTCAAAAACAACAGAACATGGCTTTTCTGGTTGGGAAATTGTACCATATCAAGACACATCGTTTAGATTTTTAGCCCAACTCAAGGTGCTTTGGAACGTAGCATTTGGTGGTTTTAAGGTAGGCGCAAGCGAAATTGAAAGAGACAAAAAGCTCTTTAGTGATTCGGCAATTTTTACAGAAGAATACACCCCCCTTGCACCAACTGGTGCAGATACTAGAGATGCATTTTGCAACCCAGCAGTTATTGCTCCCCAACTTATTTATTCTGGCAATGAAGTAGATTTATTATTTAATTATGCCCCTATTGGTATTGGTAAAGAGCGTCTACATTTTTTACTCGTGCCAAAAAAACATCGAGAAAATTTTAGCCAGCTGACAAAATCTGAATATATTGAAGCTCGACAGATTGCCAACAAACTTGCCGATTTTTATAAAACCAAAAATATCTCCACAGTATACATGTTTGACAAAACGGGCCCACTTGCCGGTCAAACAGTTCCCCACTGGCACCAGCATCTTATCTTTACAGCCACAAAAACCCAAGAATTTGTGGGCAAGTTAACAGTGCTCAAAAATATGATTTTTGGCTCATCAGCCATGAAGAGCGAAGCGCTCACTCAACGCGTAGCAGAACTTCGAGCAGAACTCCAAGATACATTGTAGAAAAAAGGGCCAACTCCAATGGCGTCAACTTAAGGAAAGTTCTTCTTAATCTTTATCTTAATCTTGATCTTACTCTATTGAAAAGGAACAGATTAGGTTTAAGATCAAGATTAAGATTAAGAGTGAAATTTCTTAAGTTGACACCATTGGGGCCAACTCCCCCGACATACGCATCAGGCTATAAAAATAACCCACTACAGCAAAGCTTTCTAGCTATAAAAATTACAACTTTGTGGGCCGTAGGTCCACGATTATTATTAGCCCACAATGTAGCCCCAGCGGGGCAAATTGTGGGATGAGTGTTAATTAATATATGGAGCCACGGATGTGGCGGCTCATTATTTTATTAGCCGCCACATCCGTGGCTCTGTGTGTTTTTTATAGCGTTCCCACAATTTGCCCCGTCGGGGCTACATTATGGGCTAATAATGATTGTGGACCTACGGCCCACAAATTTACATGCCGGATTTTCTATGTGAAATCATTGAAACCAGGAAGTTAAAGTCGCTTATCCTGATGCTCCACCCCGTTCCATTTTTTTCTTTTCATAAATAAAAAAACAAAGTAGGGTTATCATGAAATCTTAAAAATCGGAGGGTTTCTCATGAATTTACGAACTAATTTTATTGGCAAATTATGCCTCCTAGCTATGCTTGCGAATATGCAGCCACAGCTTAGCGCTGCAAAAGCAAAAAAGAATAACAAACACCACAAAACATCCTCTAGCCATAGCAGCTCGAGCAAATCGACAGATAAAGACTGCTGCAAAGAGACCCTACACGGCCTTAAGGACATTGAAAAAAATTAGGCTGCGATGAAGCGCATGTCATCTGCAGCGTCCCTGCAGTTATTGACAAGCCCGGTAAATGGTGCATCTCAAAGGATTTAGTCTACCACGGCTCAACTCCTGCTATTAACATTACTGTAAGTAACGTCACCCTAAACTTTAACAACCACAGCCTAACGCTCACAAACGCAGCCGCCATTGGTGTGTATGCAGAAGGCCAAAAAGAGATCACGATTCTTAATGACATCATTAAGTCGAGCAGCATCTCTACAAACTCTTTAAGTAGTGCATTTGAATTCGTAAACTGCGAAAAGGTAACGCTGGACAACATCTTTACAGCCAATACCTATCATGGGCTGAATCTCCTAAACTGTCACGATGTGTTTGTGACACATTCTCGCTTTAAAGACCATATCGGCGGTACAGATGCGTCTGGGATAGCCAGCAGCATTAGAATTGAAGGTTCGAGTGCCGTTGTTATAGAAGAATCTACCTTTAATGGTGCTGGTGCCGGCTTTGGCCAGGGCAGCGGATCTGTCCAGGTTGTCTTTACCTTCGGCTGCACAGCATGCCGCATCTCAAATTGTGAATTTGAGAGTGTAGAAAGTGCTGTAATTACGGCTGGCGTTGATGGTCTTATTGTTGAAGACTGCGTGATGCAATCTGCACCAGGATCAGTTCTAAACCCAGAAGAGCCAATTACCCGTTTTCTACCACTTATTCAGATTGATTCTGACGCTGAGGGAAAATTCTCATCAAACGTGAGCGTTAGAAACTGTCTTTTAAACGGTAACCTTGTTATCTCACCTAGTTGTTCTAATCAGTCACCTTCACCTGATTGTTCAATTAGCGCAAGCTTCCAGACCCCGATTTTTATCGGCGAGGCAAATGCGGTTCTTGTTGACAACTGCCAAATAGCAAACTTTTGACGTTATTGAGATTCCAGGGTACAAGCCTGGTTCTTAATAAGAACCCAGTTTATCTAACCAAAACCCGGTCAGCAATGACCGGGTTTTTTTTATTTACCCATTCCCTAGACAGCTCCCACCCAATTTCTGCGTAATTAAACTTATTAATTTACAGATAAATTAATAAATGCTACTAATTAATTAGATACAATAATTGTCGGTATTAACAATTATCCCGTGAGGAATGTATGACTAATCAAGTACAAGGATCTAATGAAGCCCCTATCTGGGGTATAAACACCTCAAATACCATCAAAAGTCTTACTTACAATGGAAAACAATGTGAAATTGTTACCCTTAAGTCATCAAGCCCTTCTAAAAATTCGCCTTTTGGAGCTCAAGATGTTAGAGATATAGCAGCCTTTCTTATGGGAAATAAACAAATCCTGCAAGATCAACAAGTGATTACAGTAAACCTTGCAGACGGCAGAAACTTTGAAGTTTCCTTTAAAGGCCAAAATACTACTCAAGACAAAACAGATAGTGTAATGCAAAAAGCACGACTACAGGACAGTGATACAGGAAAAACAGTGAGAGGCAGAATTCGCGATGCAGCAGTGAGTGTAAAAGAGGGCATAAAAGACCTCTGGAAATCAACAAGTGATAGTCGTCGCAACGTATCACATTGGCTAAAAAACAAGCAGGTAGAGGCAGCAGATAAGGGAGTAGAAACAGCTCAAAAAAAATTAGATAACTACAAGGGAAATTCATATACTAAGCGTGATATCCTCGAAGCTAAACTGGAACTTGCTAAGACCAAACGAAAAGTAGCAACCCCGGGCTTTGATCAAGAAAGAGCTAAAATTTTAACAAAAGAAGCAAAGGCTGATGTAAGAGCAGCCATAAGAGCCCACTATACACCTGATAAATCGACATATACCCCTTTATAATAAAACCACCCAAGCCAAGGGATAGAATGAATAGAGTCATATCGGGGTCAGACCTAGGGGGTTGATTTAACACAGTTTTAGCGAAAAGAATTAGTAGTAATACTTGTCCTTCAAAACGTTGTATTAGAGCCCGATTTTAGGGCGACTGAGCGAAGCCCACTGTGACCGAAGGGAACGGTGGGAATAAGCAAAAAACCATCAGAGCCCGGTTGAGGGCGATTGAATCACGCTATTGAATCGCC
>JAJFUY010000076.1 GCA_021372185.1 Chlamydiales bacterium
AAAGACCATTTTAAACTAGTCTTTTGTGCGCGGTGATCAAATTTGCCCTGAGACCGAAATCTGTCGTTGAACCACAAGTTCCACTTCAACTTTAATCAAGAAAAATGGATAGTCCCTAAGTTCTGGGTTGACCTTCTTCCAATCTTTTACAAAATCTTCCGCATCGTAAAACTTTGTAAAGACTAGCGCTGATGGCTTATGGTCAGTGAATCCGCCATCTTTTTTCCTGATAAACATGCCATCAGGCTTGTTCGTAAAGGTAAGAGGATTTTTAGAAATGATCCTGCTAGTTCGAATAGCAAAAGCTTCCGAACTAGCTTTTGACACTAGTTCGGAAAACTTCATTTGATTCGAATGAGTTTCAGGTTTTGCGATTGGCGTTGTTCACGTTCTTGCGGAGTTTCACGAGTTACACCCAGCATATATTCAGCGTACTTCGTCAAGACTGTTGCTGGAACTTCAACGAACGGCACCTCTTCATAAAACTGAATATTGCCCCAATTCCCGGTACGAAGATAATGCCTCAGGCTATCAACATGCTGTTGATTTGCAGGATCAAAGATCTGACGATTGATCAGATGAGCGCGGTTCAAAATAGAAGACATAATCAAATTCCTAAGTAGGATTGTGGTTGAACATGGTTGAATTTTAACCTATGTTTAGCTCATCTTCTTAAATTTTACACATTGTTACAATTTTTGTTTTTCTTCGGGTGGAAGTTCGGCAGGGAGATCAGATCGAGGTCCCTGATAAGTTTGCTCAATGTAAGTTGATGGCTCTTGATACTGAGCCTCGCGTACAGACTTCTCTTCATAACGATACTTTGCTGCCATAAACTTACTAAAGCCCTCGATTGAAGCAACATAGGTTAAGTATACTGCAAACATATCCATTGCTAACGTGCCATTCAGGGTCAACTTAATAATGACCCATGTTGAGGTAATACCACCAACTAATTGTAAGATTTTTGTTAAAGAAACGGTTTTACCGTTCTTTGTAATCATGTCGGCAAAGTCGAGTTTTTCGGTTTTCTGTATTCTATAAAACAGATAGATGATGCCAATGATAGCTAAGAAGATCACTATAGTAGTAATTTCTACTGGTGTTCCTAAAATGTTTATTACTAAAGTATTCATTAGATTGCACCCAGTGTTTTAAGCGCTCTAGTGTATCGCGCTTTTCTATCTTCAATCCCAATGAGCCCACCATTAATTTTTCGTGTCATAGCTTCAATAGTGCCAGCATCAGCAATTGCATTCAACCCATTAGCATACCAAAACCAGGCTGCAGACATAGCAGCAAACTGAGGAGTTAATAGCACATCAGGATTTTCAACTAGATCAACTCCTAAAGCAATAGAAGCTCTACGATAATTGTCTTTTCCAGTAAGCTGCTTTAACCCTCTACCACGATATTTCCAACCTTCCCCAGATGCTTCATCTCCATTCCCCATTCTGCTAGAATAAACTTTGTTTGCTATTAGACGAGGATTGCGATGATATTTTGACGCAACTGCTAATGAAGGAAATCTAGAAGGCCACGTTCTTATAAGACCATCAGAAGAATAGTTTAAATTTTCTTCTAGTCTAGAAAGATTCATACTCTCATGACCCACTTGAGCCAAAAAGCCAGCTATTCTTTTAGGCGTAGTAATACCATACTTTTGCATAGCATCTATTGTTGGTTGATAGAACTTTAGCGCGTTTTCTCTAGAGGCTCCTGTACAAGCTATGAATTGCTCAAGCGAAATCATGTTATGTCTCCCAGTAAAACTATAGTTTTAATTGTTTGTGTTCCCCTTATCATCTATTTAAGGTTTTAGGTTGAGTGGCGCAAATTAACGGCTAAGAAAATGCCTTAAATTAACTGCAATCACAAAATAGATTTAGAGTTTTACTCATTTCAAAATCATAAAAGAGTCCTATCATGGCTTTTCGTAATGTTGGCACGTTAGTGTTTAATACCATTACTTCCAAAGTTATGTTCTATAACGGCACAGACTTTGCCAACGTGGATACTGTTGCTTAAGTTTTAAACTTTAAAGTAAGTGCAAAGGGTCGTAATACGACCCTTTACTGTTTCTGGATTCAGATAGTGTAGAAGTCACCAGAGGCCTCCAGGGATCACAAATAGCCTAAGACAAAATACCTATTGACTGTTGTAATCAGAATGCCACCGGGGGCCTCCGGTGCCTCCGGTGCCTTCGGAGATTTTTAATAAGACTTTGTCTTTAAGTTAAGAATGTTTTCAAACATGAAGCGCTATTTGTCAACACTGTCTCACTGAAAATCCTTAAATGCCTGCTAGTGCTAATAAAACTGCGCACTTGGTGATGGCAAAGCCTTTTGAGAAAAATGTTTATTGGTCTTTGGTCTTTCATTCACGCAAAGAAAAAGGACTACACTTTGACATGTAGCCCTCATTGAGGACGTTTAGTTTTGACTTAAGCAAGCATC
>JAJFUY010000115.1 GCA_021372185.1 Chlamydiales bacterium
GGTCAAGTAAGCCAATCTGTGCCACATGAACGCTAAAGCCCTCTTGCAGTAAGTAGCGGGCTATCACATATCCATCGCCGCCATTGTTACCGGTTCCGGCCACAACACAGGCCGTAAGTGCAAGCGCATGATTTTTTGCATAGGTGGTTATGAGGGCAGCAATTTCTTTACCCGCTGTTTCCATGAGTGTTTCGTTCGAAATCCCAGCCTCAACAGCAAGAGATTCAATTGTACGCATTTCATCTGGAGTAACAACTCTAAGCATGATTCCACCTCAAAACATTTTGTAGCAGATCCCAACACAATCGTAAAGCAAAAGATATGGTTTTAGAGCCCGATTTAGGGCGATTGAGCGAAGCCCGCCGTGACCGCAGGGAACGGTGGGAATAGGCAAAAAACCAACCAGAGCCCGGCTGAGGGCGATTGAATCATATTATCCAATCGCCCTCAGCCGGGCTCTATTTCTCATGTTTATCCTATACCCACCGTTCCCTGCGGTCTCGAGTGGGCTTCGATCAGTCGTCCTGAAGGACTCTAAAACTATCGGAGAAAACTCTATTTTTGTAATCTGCAGGCTATTTAAGGAACTAAGGTTTGGAAGGTGCCTAGCCAGTAGGTGTTGGATTTTCTTACGTTTGGATCACAGGAGAGCATTTGGAGTACTGCATGCTCGAAGCTTTCGTGCAGGGTGAGTGGTTCTTTTTGGGACAAAGCTTGTAGGCGAGGTTTGCTGTGTTGTTCAATCCTTTCTTGGTATCGGGCAATCTCTATGGGCACTTCTGGGTGGGATTTATCGTGATGGAGATTGGATAAATGGGGGTAGTTTTTATCAAAGTCTATTACCCAGGGCACTTCTTTTTCGAATAGCAGAAAATAGAGGGCGCGGCCAAGAGAGTAGACGTGTAATGAATAGAGATCTTCTTTTGTAAGGCGGTCTTCACTATAGGCTTTTTGTAAGTCTGGTGGGCTTGAGCGTACCTTTGGGCCAAGGGGCTTAAAGGTAAGGGTTGTTGCTAGATCTTGCGTGTAGTTTCCAAGGTCACCAAGGACTGCACTGTAGCTGTTGTTTTCGTGGTGAACAAAGATATTTCCTTTGTTGTTATCTCGGTTTACAAAGCCTCGTAAATTGAGGTTGCATGAGCCTATCAGAATATCAATGGCTATTTTTACTTTATCTTGTATGGCAATACTGTGAGGGTGGTTTTTGCTTATGTTTTGCAAAGACCCTAAGTTATAAAGTGGCGTGATAATCTGTCGTTTAACTTTGCCTGGTTTTTTATGCTTTGAGACAAATATAGGGTCTATAATGCCTCTAGAGCCTTTAAAACGTTCTAGTACGGCAATTTCAGCAAGTGATGTCTCTTTATCTTTTACGATGGCAGAAGCTACTAGTTTTGGATGGTGCTGGTCGTACAAAATTGAGTAGGTCACACGTTTATGATGGCCCTTACCAACGAGGGGCATATTGTGGGTTTTGAGGTGGATAAACACACGGTTTGTTTTTTTATCAATCTCAAGAGTGCGAGCGAGTTTTGTTTCTTCTTTTTTAAGGTAGGTGGCGCTGTGAGATTTAGGTAAAAGTTCAATAAATTTGACAATTTCAGAAAGCTCATCAAGCGTCATACCTGTTCCAAGCGCATGAAGCTTGGTAGCAATTTGATCTGTTTTTATTTCATATACAATTTCAACAGGAGGCGGTAACAGCATATAGCCTAAAAGTAGGTGTTCATATACTCAAGCCAGTAGGCATTAGACTTTCTGGTTTCAGCATCAGTTGATAGCATATTTAAGATCATAAATTCAAATCTTTCGCTCTCATCTAGGGTGTCAAATTTTTGTGACAATTCATCTAGACGGGGCTGATTATATATGGCAATTTCTTGCGTGAGATGATCAAGTTCTACAAATATGGCATCATCTGATGTGTCTTTGTAGATGTTTTTTACAAGGGGGTATTTAATCTCAAAATAATCAAGCCAAGGCAGCTTTTTTTCGTAGTGTAGAAAGTAAAACACGCGTCCTAAAGCAAATACGTGATGAGAAAAGAGGTCTTGCTCTGTAAGTTGGTTCATAAAGAACAGCTTTAGTAAATCAGGAGGTGCTCCTCGAGAACTTGGGCCAAAAGGTTTATGTTTTATGGCAGATTTTGCTTTTCCGGTGTAGCCGCCAAGGTCTCCAAGGACCGCGTGGAAGGTGCCCTCATCATCTTCATGGATAAAAAAATTGCCGTTATTGGTATCTCGGCTTATGTAGCCTTTATCGTTTAGGGCGCATGAGCCTGTGAGGATGTCTTTTGCAATTTGAATTTTGGCTTTTAGCGGAGTGGTATATGGATTTTTTGTAATGAGACTCCGAAGAGATCCCTTGTTATAAAGAGGCGTGATAATTTCATACATTCTCTGGCCATCTTTTTTATCGTGGGTGCTTACAAAAAGAGGCTCTATAATGCAAGGTGAACCCTTAAATTTTTGTAAAAGTGCTAGCTCATCTTGCGTAGTTTTGCTATCTTCTACAATGGCCGATGCTACAAGTCTTGGTGTGTTTTCATCATACAAAATAGAGTAGGTAACATGCTTGTGAGCCCCTTTTCCTATTTTTTCTAGATTATGTGTTTTGAGGTGTATGAAGATTCTTTTGTTGTCTTG
>JAJFUY010000374.1 GCA_021372185.1 Chlamydiales bacterium
AAGTACTCTCTCCCAATCAAAAGACACAGTGCGATTTGGACAAGCATTTTTATACAAGTGTGCTGCGCCAGCAATAAGAAACGTTGAGATACTTTTTTGGCTTTTACAAGTGATTGGATCATACAATCTGTTCTTGCTGGACAAGTCTCTGCAGATACTTGACCCATAGTAAACCAATCGGGAGTATCTACATTTCTAAGATCGCAAGCACATTGTACAATTTTGTCAAAAATTTCTTTTTTTTGAATTTCTGTGTCTGGGCAATTCAAGTATTGATGCTTCAATACCTCCATTTTAGCTCTTATAATCGCCGATAGCTTTAGGTTTTGAACCACCTCTTCTGATTCAAACATATTTTCAACAAGATCATCCCAACCGAATACAGAAACTGCAGTGGTGATATGAGCAGTTAGAGCATGTTCTTGAGGTTGAATTTGTTACATTGAAGGCACCGACTCAGCCAAAACGCTATGCCTTGCATTTGAAAATGTATTTATAAATAGAGAGTTAACTGCAACATAACCTGCCATATCATGCTGGTCAGCAAGTAAAAATTCTTCAACCTCTTCGTAATTTGAAGAAGAATGAACACCATTTCCAGTAAACATTACATCGTAATAAGTTTTTATAAAATCTGTAATACCAAGGCCCACACTATTCTCACTTATTAAATTCACCGTAATACCCCACAAATTTATTATTATTTATTATTTGTGTGTAAATTCTATTATTTTGCTGCCTTATTTATTACCGTAGAAAATACGGGATTTATGAAAAAGCCGAGATCGATGTAACTGACGGAATAGCCCATTTCAATCTTGTAGACATCAAGAAGCAGGAAGGGACAGCTGCTCTTTAACTAGTCTTGGAAGCTGCTCTATGAGATACAAAGGTACTGAAAGTACATTTTGCTCAAAGGAAAGCGGATACTCTGATATACGCAACCCAAGAGGTAATTCTCTTTCTGACAAGAACAGCTTTAGTGATTTAAGCGAACCTATTGCTCCTGCTTTTACTTCGATGGGCACAATTAAGGAATCAACGTGAGTAAGAAAATCAACTTCTGCACTGCTATTTTTTTCTTCCCTCTTCCAGGCAAAAAGCCCATTTGCTTCTTCTTTATAAAAATAGGCCAGAAGCTCTTGACCAACAAATTGTTCTGCCATCATTCCGTCATTAATGAGGACAAGATCCTCTGCAAAAAGCAAGTCTAAGCTCAGATTGCAGGCACGTTTTACAAGTCCAATATCAAGAAAAAGAAACTTGCATTTCTTTTCATTTGCATGCGTTATGAAAGGAAGTCCAGCGCCTGATGTCGCATAAACAAGAATAATTAAGCCAGCATCACAGAGTTTCTTGAGCGCTACTTTAAGAGTAGCGGCTGTTGTGTTAGGATCCAAGGTGCTATATTTTAGCCATTTTCCCACAAGTCCTGGGGCTTTTGAGAATATCGTTTGTAGGTGTTCATGAGGCGTTTTGTTGGCATATTTTCCAAAATCTGTTCTGAAAGTGGTAAGAAGAGATGTTTGTATGTCTTGGCTTTGCAAAAGACTTTTCGACTGCAAATACTCGTAAATAACAGCTGGCATGCCTCCGAGGGCAAAATATTCTCGTAAAAGGGCAAGGAGCCGTTCGTGTACCACATCTTGAATAGTATCTGTGGGCTTGACAAGCTGAAGATAGGTTCTTAATTTTTGATTTTGCGTGGCTTCTAAAAATTCGCCAAATGATAGGGGGCGAAGATATAGGCTCTGAACACGACCAACAGGCGTACGAAACTGTTCACTATTTAAAACAAATTCAAGCAAAGACCCTGCACCGATAACGTGCAGTTGAGGCATTTTCTCTTTGAAATACCTAAGAGATACTATTGCCTGTGGACACTCCTGAATTTCGTCGAGAAATAGTAGTGTTTTGCCAGGTGTAATACTTTTGCCAGTAACGAGTTCTAAAGTGGCAATAATTTGAGTGGGATGCAGTGTTTCAAAGCATTTTTTATATTCTGGATATTCCTCAAAATTTACTTCGACCAAATTTTCAAAATTTTCTTGGCCGAAGTTTTTAATGAGGTAGGATTTACCTACTTGTCTAGCACCTCGTAAAAGCAAAGGCATTCTGCGTGGGTGATTCTTCCATACCAATAGGTCTGTCTCTAAATCTCTCTTCATACCCCTAATTATATAAGGCAGCTCTATTTTTTACAAGGCTGTTTTAATAGTCAGCTTAACATTTTCCAATGGTGTTTTAGGGCCGATGAAGGACTTCTGATCTTATTCTCAATCTTGATCTTGGTCTTATTCTGTCTTTTCTGGAGGAATTTAAAAAAAACTAGAATGGGAATTAGATCAAGAATAAGAAAAAAACCTCACTTTGGCTCTGGAATGCTGTATGTTTTATCAAACTCTGCAAGAAGATCGTCAACCTTATCATCGGGGGTGTTCTGCACGTCGACGATTTTTTCAATAAGGTCAAAAAGCGCAAGCCTTGTCTTGAGATAGTCTGGCATGCGTATGCCATAGGAGTGCTCTCCAAGGGTTGCTTCTATTGTCTGGCTGATTACAGCCTGGTGCACTGGGTGGTCTTTATAAAACTCCTGCAGTGCCAGCGGCAGCGTAACTGAAACAGAAACAGAAGCTGTTTTCTTATGAAGCTCGCCTTGCACCTCATCGCTTGCAAGGTAGTCTAAAAAGGCGCGAACGTCTTTTAGGGCATTTCTTGTTTGGTCGTTGTTCATCACCCAAATGGCAGCTCCGCCAAGAGGAAAGGCGTGCTTTTCTTTTTGGCCCTTTTCAAGCGACGGTATCTGACCTGCGCCCATAGCAAATTGAACTTCATTGGCTAACCATGTAGCGTGCGATGAGCCCTGCATAAAAAAGGCAACTTTTCGCTGGATAAACGGAAATTTGGCGTCGTTATTTTTTCCTGCGTAGAGAAAAATCCCCTCTTTTACTTGTCGTCTAATATCAAGAAGGTGGCTACGGAACCATTTTTGGCTAAGCTGATACTGGCCATATCCTTTAAAACCATTAAGAGGTTCAGGAATAGGAAATTCAAGCTATCCTGACGCTTTTCTCCTAGGGGAAAAGCATCAGGATAGCTTGAATTTTCGGCACAGAGCGGTTTCTTAAAACTAAAAAGAATGAAAAATTGTCAATCCAGATCAAAATTGCAAAAACATGTTTAGAATCTTAAGTACCATTTCGCTTGCAATATCGACAACTTTTTCTACTGTTAATAGTCGTGAAAAATAATGAGCCCAGTTTACCTTGTCCATAATATCGCGCAGCTTGGATTTTTCAACGCGCATAATGATAATGTCACCTGGTTGAAGCAACTTAGCCACCTCAATCCTTGCTTTTACATCCTTTTGTACAGTTCCATATGAAAAAATTGCAGGTGGCCTAAGATGGGATATTTTGGGCATTCTCCCGCCCTTATACTCTGTATCTGCTTGGTAAAGTGGGTTACTCTGGAAAAGCTTTTTAGCACCCCGTGAGGGGATTGGATTTGTAACAGGCTGACTTTCAGCGCTATACGTTGATTTTGGAATGTCCACCATAACACACCTTCTTGAAGATCTCTACCCCTATTAAGCAGTACGGAAGTATAATTTATCAACTATTTTCTTAAACACACCCACACCCGCACCCATGCGCAGCGGGGCCTGCCCTTTCAATCTTTCGATTCGCTGATTTATACATGAAACCAAGTATACTAGAGTATAAACGGATATAATCCCTAGTGAGAGCCTAGAGATTTTCGCTAAAAACTATGGAATTTTATACCTGAAATCAGATATACTTAAGTATAAATAGGTATAAAACATGGACAAACTCACCAATCCTTTTTCTCCGGGAGCGGGCGCTCCACCTCCTGAACTTGTTGGAAGAGACCCAATTCTTGAAGAAGCACGTGTTCTCTTGGGCCGAACCTTGCGGAAGCGCTCAGAAAAAAGCATGCTTATGACAGGCCTTCGCGGCGTAGGGAAAACGGTATTACTGCTTGAAATAGAACGAATGGCCACAAAAAGCGGATATCGTACCATATTTATTGAGGCGCATGATGCAGAACCTCTGGCAACAGTACTTGCACCTCATCTTTGGAAGCTTCTCTTTGAGTTAAACCGAATTGCAGGGCTCGGCCACAAGGTTAAACGAGGGCTCTCGGTCTTGAGAAGCTTTTTAAGTGGTCTTCAAGTAACAATCAACGACGTGTCAATCGGCCTGGATATTGAACCAGAGCGTGGTTCTGCAGATAGCGGCAACCTTGAAGTTGACCTGCCCAATCTTTTTGTTGCGATCGGAGAAGCCGCAGAAGATCAGGGGAGCGCTATTGCGCTCTTTATAGACGAAATCCAATACTTCACTACGAAGGAGCTGGGCGCTTTAATTATGGCAATGCATAAAATGCAGCAGCGTCAGCTACCTTTGGTACTCATGGCGGCAGGTTTACCAATACTTCCAGGCCTTGCTGGCGACTCAAAGTCTTATGCAGAACGACTATTTAGTTTTCCTGATATTGGCGCACTCTCAGAATTGGATACCGCAAAGGCTTTGCAAGATCCTGCGCAAGCTGAGGGAGCCATGTTTGAACCCGATGCCTTAAAAGAGATATTTCGTCTCACAAAAGGATACCCCTACTTTCTTCAGGAGTGGGGCTATCAGGCCTGGAACCATGCCAAAACAAGCCCAATCACCCTACAGGCAGTTACAGATGCAACTCCAGAAGTTATCAGGAGACTAGATGCTAACTTTTTCCGCGTCCGTTTTAATCGCCTAACCCCAAGCGAAAAGAACTTTCTTAGAGCAATGGCCGAGCTTGGCGCTGGAGCCTACAGAACTGCTGACGTAGCCGCCATTCTACAGATGAAAATGAACGCACTAGCACCTGTCAGGGCAAAGCTCATAAAAAAAGGGATGATATACAGCCCAGCCCACGGAGAGCTTGCTTTTACAGTTCCATTATTTAACGAATTTATGCATCGAGCAATTCCAAAATTTTAATGGAAATTTTGGATCTACTTCTGCTATTACAGGAGGCTCGACCTTAGGTTGTTTTTTAGGACAATTTTTGAAAATAATGCAGGCTAAGTTAAATATTTAATTTTGAAAACTCTTCAGTTAAGAACTTAGGGTCGACTTCGAAGTGCACTTCCTGGCAAGGCAGGTCATCCTGAACAGCATATTGCCTCATCAAGAGCCAAGAAACTCTCTGCTGACGTTGTTTATGTTTTTCACTTTGAGCGCATATAGCCTCTACCAGCTCTTCGGCAGTTGTTGGCTTAGTGAGCGCATACATAAAGGCATCTTGTGCCAAGTAAATTCCCTCGAAAACAGCCAAGATGTAACGTTTTTGTAGTGTTGCATCCACGTTGGCTAAGGTCCACCCTAGTCTAAGAACTTCAGAATCAAAGTGCTCATCGAATTCCCGCCATTGATTTTGAGGGTCATCTATAAATGCCTTAAGTATTCTTTGAGACTTTTCATCTTCTCCGATCCTGTGTATTTGGATAGAAGGATCGATAGAGATAAGCCAGCCCTGGTAGAAGACAATACCGATACATTTACCTTCTACAATGAAAAATAGAGCTGTCAGAGCTCCCTTTTGAATGCGTTGAAATGTAACTTCTTTATCAACATGGTCAGTCGTTAAGTCTAGAATGGCTTCATATTCAGATCCTACAGTATCTTGAAACCACTTTATCCAATATTGCACCATGACAAACCCGCAGGAAGGATCTGGTTTGCCCATTGCCATAGAAATTCCCTGAAGCCTAAAGTATCGATAGGCAGATCTGAGGGTTACATAGTCGCCATTCAACATGGCCATATACTCGATACCGGCGGAATAGTGAGCGGTTCCCATCATCTTCAGAATGACGCTAAACTTTTGCTCATCCACTTCAGCAGAGGAAATACCACGACTGATGAGATAGCATACCTCGATACAAATGTTTGTTGCAGCCAAATATTTGGCTGCTGCCTGCTGTTCACGTGCGGAGAGTATTTTGATTTGGTTCAAAACAGCAATCAAAGCCGCATTTGATGGAGTCGCAAAAAGGTGCTCGAGGGGACTTTTGCCTGACGGGCCAAAAAGCTGCAGATCTACACCATAGGATGCCCACTTTGCAAGCGTTTGCCAATCACCTTTTATAGCAACTGACTCTAGTTCCTCTTCTACTGCATCTACCTGAATGCCCAACACTTCTTCAAAAAACTGGCTTGTGTTGCGATTTAGGGGGATTTCTCGGAAATACCCCTGAAGCTCATGTCGACATTTTTGCGCCCAAATTCCATCGGAAGCCCATCTTGCAGGGTCTTGAGACAAGCGTTCGGCGGCAATCCACCGTCTCCACAACCCATCACGACCAACATCTATAACTTCTTGACATGCAAACTCACTCAGATAACGCTTAAGCCTATCAACTGTTGCTAAAAAAATGAGCTCGCTGTGTATGGCCCTTGACTTCGTAATATGGTTTTGGGTAATGGCATGGGGCTTGATTACTTTTCCTTCACAGTTAATAAGCAAAAAGGCCAAAAGCACACTCTCAATGCTATACCAGTGGCAAAGCCCATCTACATGTGGCTGATAGCCATTCAAAACCTCCAGAATAAATTCTGGATAAGATTTTTTATGCTCGGTCAGTCGAAGTGCACGAAGAAATTCACGAAATCCGTCGTCTGCTTTATTGCGGCAACTCGATATTCTCACTTTCTGGAGTATTTCTGGGGTGAGCAGCTGTCGATCGTAAAGATAAACCTGTAGAAAAGATTTCGGGTTCGAATTATCACCAAAAATTAACCAAGGACCCCAAAATAAGATAGCTGAAAAATCGCCTGTACAATCTCCTACAGCAGTATATCCTGAAAAGTGAATGACTGGTGCGTCATTAAGAATTCGTATATGTTGCTGCTCGCAGGTAGGCCCGGAACAGGCAAAATCCAAAGCATCCGTAAGCACCTTTTGACTTTCAGTATCGACAATCTTTTCCACTGCGTTGAGCAACAGCCGGGAAAAATAGTGCGCCCAGTAGTGACTATACCACCCCACAGTACTAGTTTTAAAAATCCCTACGCTACCAATACGAAAATTCATCTCTTCAGGAGGATCCCTTTCAGCCACATAATAAAGCGTGAATTTTTTCTTAATAGCTTTTGTGATAGCAAGCGCAACCGGGCAGAAAGGGTTTTGTTTTGCACAATCACGTAAATTAGCTTTATATTGAGATTGGGTAAAAACACACCCTATAAACAGTCTCGTAAGCTCATCTAGGTTAAGATCCAGAATGGCACCGCCAGCGAGCGTTTCATAGGCCTTTTTCTGAGCAACAGTATCGTACCCCCAAAAGCACTCTACGGCATCCATTGGACTAAGAGAGGTTGTCATCATAGCGTGCTTAGTTTAACAAAAAACTATGTTCTAATCAATAAATAAGTGCCCTGCGGGGCCGACCCCAATTACGTTAGCCCATGAACCGCGCGGGGTCGATACAGGCAACCGTGGCACCGCTGACCTGCAAATACAGCCTTAACACGCTGGCAAAATGGCTTAAAAGTTGAAAATGTATTTCAACTAGGTCGTGGCGGTCCAGTAAAGGCAATCGCTACTGGTGTATTTAGTATGGGATTTCAAATGGCAAAGGAGCGCCTAAACAATCTTGGGCAAAAGCACTAGCTAAAAATCGGGGAACGGGCCTAAATTGCTTAAGTTGGCCGGCCTTTTCATTTTGATATGTTAAATTGCGGCTGTTGTGAAATTTCATAAAGGCATTTTGCCACAGTATCTTGTATAAGCGACACTAGGCGTTCTTTATAAATCTGGCGCATTTGAGGTGTAACCTCCTTAGCTGATATATCAAGTGGATAATTATCACCTAAAATATTTTGGCCGGCCAGCTGCTGGTATGTCCAAACAAGAGGATGACTCGCTGCAAGCATAGTACCCGGGTCAGGAGAGCCTTTTAACCATAAATTATAGCAATCCTTAGTCCCGGGGCGAGGTTTACCTTCGGGAGCCGGGGCATTTACAAACGTAACTTTACCCTCTAAAGCTATGCGCATATCTTCTGGAAGCTCTGTTTGATCCCATATGAGTTTACAAAGATCGTATTCTGTTTTATACGCAGCACCCTTGGGCATTTTCCAGCCATTCTTAATACGTAAAGGTGAGTTTGCGGGATTAATAAGCTTTTCTATATCATCTTCCTTCCCTGCTGCATTGCGAAGATAGCGCTCGCCGGTGAAAAATATGAGATTTTCAAACCGCACCCCTTCATTCCACTGGTCAATTAGCTCTTTTAAGTTACCTCGGATACCATCTAAAAACGATCCTAAACAACATCCATACTTGTACTTTCGTAACGCAGGAGTATGAGCATTATACAGGCCAAGTTCTTGTACTAACGACTCAACTACTTGAGAAATCTTTTCTTGTTGTGCCGAGTCTTTAAAATCTGTGCGTTCTTTGTTATTTTGACCTTGGATTCCCTGTAACCAAGCTTTTTGCGTTTTTTTGACAATTTCTTGTAAAGAATCATTAGGGTCGTAGAGGCCATCAAGTTGTAGTAGTTTAACTAATCGCTCGGTGGGCTTTGCATTAACAGTTACAAACCAGCTAGTGGGATTGGTATGTTTTGCGATCATTTCACGTTCTTGAGTAAACGTTTCTGCCACATCTACTGTGGTAGCACTAGCGTAAATTGCAGACAGAAATGATGACATAACTAAAACACCTATAATAATTTGTATTACCATTAAGATCTCTTACATTGCAGGGAAGAATATAAACAGCTTTATAGCATTACACTTTGAGGCTGTGAAAAATATAAGCAGAGTTTGCCAGAATTCTAATTTTTTCCCAACCTCTCTGCAGGGAGAGCTTAGCACGTTTGGAGGTGATTTTGGCAAGAGTTTAATTTTTTTTTGCAAATC
>JAJFUY010000176.1 GCA_021372185.1 Chlamydiales bacterium
TCTAAACAAATTTCTGAAATATTACCCGAGTAATCTAGCTCTTAATTGCTCTTGTTGGTAGGCATCCCGGCCTGCTTTTAGCATTGTAAAAATTTGGTTTGCAGCCAATCCCATATGAAGAGCATATCCTAAAGGCCCTAGCACATTACGACGAACTAAAAACTCTAGACCAATAACGGTTACTGCCGTAAAGGCTGCCGCTTTAACAAAACTAATATTGTGGGTTTTGCAGTTACAGTACGTTCCAACCGCAGTTATTGCAGCTTCTGTTGCGGTAGAAATAGCCGTTTGGGCCACGTTCACAATTACGTAGAGTCTGTCCAAATTAAACATTTTACTAACAACAAGTGATGCTGCCCCCGCAAAAGCAACTGAGCCAATACCTAATACAATACGTCCACTAATTGGATTTTCCTGAACATATAAATTTAATTTTGCTTTAATCCCATCGAGCATGTACTTTCTCCATTTTGAAAGTAAATAATAACAAAGCCACAAGATACCATCAAGTTATTCTTTTGGATATACTGTAACTACCTTATTGCCCTTACTATCAGCGCGGGTAATCTTTAGACCCTTAGGTAGCTTTATTGCATCAAAATTCACATGGTCTATTTGTGTACGTATTGTCTTGTCAACTATTCGTAAACACACCGTTTTAAGGTTTGTAAATTCAACGAGTCTTGCAAGCTTTTGCACATCATTTGCATTACATGATATGGTCAAATGCTGAATGGTATACTTAGCCTTTTCAGACTGTAAAAGTAAATCTAAGATAGACTCTTCACCGTCTGTACTACACACGGTAAGTGTAGAGAGTGTTTCGTGAGAATTTAATAATAGCGGTAATGATGTCTTTAAACCCGCATCCGCATCTAAATTTTTCACGAGTAAAGAACAGGTTCTTAACTTTTGTTTTTCTTGCACCTGTTGTACTATAGCTAATTTACCTATGCAAGAATCACCCTTAGCTTTCACAGTAATTTCTTCAAGGTTCTGGCATCCAGCCAGCCATGAAAGAGAATCGCGCTCCACTGCCACATCGTCTAGAACGAGCGTTCGGACGTGATTCTTCATATCACCACCGCTACAATCTATTACGTTATCAATCCTCTTTAAGGTAACTGATGTAAGTGGAAGGTGCATGATGTCTTTTACAGCAAGCACTCCATCAGAAAGTTCTAGTACTTGTAAAGCCGGAAATCTCCCCTGAAAACCAGCCGTTGCCATGTTTTCACCTTTAAGTAACGGCATTCTCACTTTTGTGACTGACTTACACACACCAAGATCAACAAACTGATCTAACGTCTTGTTAAGCTCAAGCGTCTGAAGGTTTGGCACGATATGCTCTCTTAGCCACTTTACAACTTGGGGATTCTTTGTAATCATCACAATTTCATCTAGTGTTTCAGAATCAAGATGAACAATCGATGCACGAATATCTTTGCCACCAATTTTTCCGATAAATTGAGCCACGTTTGCATCACCTGCTCGCTCTACTGCACGGCAGCCAAACTGAATAAGCCTATGGTCAAGTCTATTTCTCTCGGACTCATCAAATTTTTGCCCAAGCACCTCAGCATATATTTCAAGCACGTGCGAAAAAGTCCTTGCAATCTCGTCTGTTGCTGTAAATTGGGATCTATTTTCAAAAAGATGCTCAACTGCTTCTGTTACAGCAAAAAATAACTTATGGTGATCGATTGATGTCCTGTCAAAGTGCTCTGATTTATATAAGAGCACCCACTCGTGAAGCTCTTCTAGGCTAATTTTTTTAAAAAGCTTTTGAAGAGTGGCATATGGCAGGTTAATTTCTAATGCTGTAGCCAATAAAAGCCACAAGACTGGCTTTACAAGCTTTTCTTCTAGCTTGCCCTGCAGAAGATCTTTGAGGTCTTTAGCACACTCTCTTGGCATTTCTATAAACTTACAAATCCTAAAGAGTGATACTGAGTCTTCTGCATTTAATGTTTCTAATGTACCAATATTATAATACTGATAAGCACACAAAAGGTAATTTAAAATCACATCGCGATTTCCAACTCGAGATATACTCGAGGCATCAAGCGTATCTAAATCTATCAATGGTTTATCAGATTTTTCAGGCTCTTTACTACCCAAGCCAAGGCGTGCAAACCCTCGAGAGAGAAAACCTATCTCATCTGGTTTTAACAACTGAACAACACCTCTTTGAGATCCATATTCTTTTTCTAGCCTGCAAGAGATCGTTGCTAAAACCAAAAGACTCATCTCCAAACTATGTTTAGCAAATGAAAGCTTTACATCATGCCCAAAGGCTCTAAGGTGTGAAAAAAGTGGTTTTGTATTTGTACGTAGCAGTTGTACCGTTGACTTGCGAACAGCATCTGATAAGTCAGGAGAAAAATAGAATCTACCTAATAAGCAAAGTGACCATTTGTGGAGGTAAGAGAGCTCATCTGCAGTGCAAAGAAAGGGCGATTTATCGTGCAAAGATAAGTCTTTTTCAATCCATGCTAGCAAGGCTTTTTGCATCTCATCCATTTTATTTTCAACTGTTGCTTGTGCAGTAGAAAGTCCATAAAGTAGCTGCATGGCACGCTTAGACAAGATACTTACTCTTTCAAAATTATCAGAAACATCTTTACAGCTACTCTTAAATGGCATATTAAGAAGTCTATGCATAGCCTCTAATTTACCATTAAGTCTTTGACACACATGCAGTTGATCAATAGTCCCTATTTTTACAGCTTTATTCCGCTCACGTAGCGGCTGAAAGACTGTGTCTTTAGTAAGCCCTTCAGTTGCAAAAATAGCTTTCATTTCCTTACTTGCACTATTTACCGTCTTAGCAAATTCCAAAAGTTCTGCTTCATTTTTCTGCAATCTATCAGCGAGTAGTCCTTTTTGGGGCTCAAGATGGGGTACCAAAACATTTCTATTTGTCTGTAAAAAACTATTTGTTGCCCCTTCTTG
>JAJFUY010000378.1 GCA_021372185.1 Chlamydiales bacterium
AGGGGACCATTTTGGTCCTCTTTTAACCGTGATAGATTAGACAGTTTTAAATTATAAATTTTAAAAATGTGTAAGCTATGTGGGTGTGCTAAAGTGTAAACCATGTCTGTGTTCGACATCACGAAATCGAATCGCCCTAAGCCAGGCTCTAAATAAACATCTCTTTTTCCCACCGTTCCCTGCGGTCACAGTGGGCTTTGCTCAGTCGCCCTTAAGGGCTATAAAAAAATTACTAAACAACTTCATTGAATGTGAGTAGTTCGTCACGTTCTAATTGATTAAGGCTTTCGTCAAATGCATCTAGCCACTGATCGCTGTGGGGTGAATTATTGTGAAGTGCGGCAAATACGCCTGGGTCTTGTTCACGTAGGTTTGCATAAGTGGTATCTAAAATCAATTCAATTGTATTTTCATCAAGAAGTCTATCACTTATTGTAATCTCAGGGAATTCATCTTTTTGTTCAATTATAGCTTGCACATGCTCTTTCCACGTATTTTTTACGTACTCAGCATTGATTTTTTTATCTGATATAAGCTCTGAGAAGTTTAACTGGTCAACTGTCAGAGATAATCCTGTTTTCCATTGATGTAGTTTCAACGATACATTGACCACATGATGTGATAGGTGCTGGTTTGATACATTTATAATAAATTTGGTAACTAGCCAGGAGGCTAAAGCTACTGAATTTGCTGCTATAAAACCGGGTTCTATAAAGCGGCTGGCAACAAAAATTCCAGTTGCAAACACTGCTATACTTAATGCAGTAGCAAGTATCTTTGAATACACTGTAATGTATGCACCAACTTGCTTACTTGAAGACGTAAGGTTTGTAATAGCTCGGCAGTGAGGACATGTAGCTTTGCCCTCTTTGGCGCGGCCATGCTTAATTTGTTCGTTAATTGATTCTTGAATGCATGGTCTATGAAATTTGTGGTTGCAGGCAAGAGTGTGTACTTTATCTTTGGTGTTTTGTTTGAAACTATCGTACCAATGGATAGGTTCAAACTGCGGCCCTAAACAAATCACGCAATTATCTATTTGTGTAAATCCTGAAACTGCTTGCATAAAACCTGAATTAAAAAGAAAGTATTGTAGCTGTGTTTATGCATTATTAGGAAGGTTTTTATTTTTGGCTATATACTCGACTGAGAATACTAAGCCCACACCTAGGGCCAAAAATGCGAGGGATTGTACAAATTGGAGTGAAGCAAAGTCTGGGAGTATTGGGTCAATTACTTGGAGAGTGTGTTTTGTGGCATCATAGGAATAGGTCCAAAAAGGCCATACGCATTTGAGGGCGCCTACCATAAAGCCTACGAGGGTGGCTATGGTGGCGGTGCGGTATTTGGCTAATAGATAGCGTACTACGCGGGCAAAGACTAAGGCGCCAAGGCAAATACCCGTAACCATGCTGGCTACTATGCTAAAGGATTCTGTATCAAATGTGCCTCTTCTTAGGTGATCTGTCAAGGTTACAACAGCTCCTAATATTGGCCCGTACATCCCCAGAATATTCAAAATATAACTACCAGATATGCCAGGCAAAAGCATAGCAGAGATGGCAAAGCTTCCACACAACACAATCCAAGGATCTATAAACATACTTGTTGAATAGACACTTGCTTGCTGCACACCTAAGTTAGTGCCAGAAAGTAAATAGGCACTTATAGCCCCAAAAAGCGCGCACGCACATACTCGCAAATTGATGTAAGGAAGAAGTTTTGCGCAAAAAATGACCGAGCCTACTACTAAGCCCATAAATGTGGAATACAGTAGCGGGCGTAAAGCTTCATGGTTTAAGCAGTACTGAAAGCCTTTAGCAAGCGTAACAAAAGAACAGACCGCTCCCAATACAAATACACAAAGAAATTGCCAGTTAACAGCTTTAAAAAAATCAGTTATTTTTCCGCGTAGAAGTAAGCCAAAGGCTTTACCATTAAAACTGGCAATGCTTGCAAGCAAGTCTTCGTAGATACCGATGATAAAGGCAACAGTGCCACCAGATATGCCTGGGACAATGTCAGCGGCTCCCACGCACATACCTGACATAAATGTCTTCAGGTGTTTTTTGAACATCCTAAATAACCTCAAGCATCCTTGCAGCGTAGTAAGCAAGGACCATCACAACAAAGAAGGCAATCATCCATACAGAACCCGGCATCCATTTAACACCAGCACCATGATTTCCACGTGGTTCTAAGGTGCCAATACCGTAGGCAAAGTCTTGATTGATAGGTTTTTTGAAAAGATCTTGGCCGTCGGCAACAAGACGCTCGCCGTCAAGCCCTAAGAAAATTGCATACTGCTTACAAAAGCCTTGAGCGTAGATGGGAGAAATAAGGCGTTCCATCTGTCCGTCTTCTATTGCCTGAAGGTAGCCTGTACGAATAGAAGTAGAATTTTCTACATCTTTAAGAGATAAATTGAGTTCTTTACGACGAGAACGGAGCATATCTCCTATCCCTTTTAAATCTGTGGCCATGGTTGTATCCTCTTAGAGTAGAGACTTAATTATATCCTATACCCTGAATAAAGCAAGTGCAGATATTGGCAAGATCTCATACACTTCAAGGCTATGACTGACAAAACACCACTAAAGCCCTTTGTGGCAACTATAGATAAATCCCTCGTAGATATACTCAAGGGCGAACTTATATCTCAGGGCTTTGAGTTTAGCACTCCCCCCTACACCCACTTTGCAGCCAAAAAGAAGGGTATATCTGTAACGCTCTATACCTCCCTAAAGCTCACTGTTATGGGCAAAGAAATGGGCGAATTTATAGAATTTTTTTTAGAGCCTAAAATACTTGGCACTTTTAGTTTTTCACATCCTGTAGCCGCCAAAGAATTAGACCTCACAGGCCGTATAGGCGTTGATGAAGCTGGTAAAGGTGATTTTTTTGGGCCACTTTGTATTGCTGCCGTCTATGGCCAGGGCGATGAAATCAAAAAAATGGCCGAACTTGGTGTAAAAGACTCTAAAAACTTAAGCGATCAGACTGTGCTAAAGCTTGCAGATGCTATAAGAAAAAATTTCTTGCATGAAGTCATACGCATAGGCAACCCAAAATACAACGAAATGTATGCCAACTTTGGCAACTTAAATAGCCTGCTTGCTTGGGGCCACGCTACAGCTATAGAGGCATTAAGTGCAAAAAGCGGCTGTAAAAACGTGATCATCGATAAATTTGCTCATGATCAAGTAGTGATAAAAGCCGTTGCCCGCAAAAAATTAGACATCACCCTCACCCAAAAAGTACGTGCCGAAGAAGATTTGGTGGTAGCTGCGGCCTCAATACTGGCTCGTGCTGCCTTCTTAGATGCCATGAAGCGCCTATCTGAGCAGTGCGGCTTTGAAATACCAAAAGGGGCATCAGATAAAGTTATTGCCGCCGGCAAACAGGCTGTAAACACCTTTGGGCGTGATGTGCTGGGTAAAATTGCTAAACTTCACTTTAAAACTGCAGAGTTGATCTAGTATGTTGTTACGCCTATTTATAAAAAATCTTGTTCTTGTAGAGACCTGTGAAATACAACTGCAGCCTGGTTTTAGCGTTATAACGGGCGAAACTGGCGCGGGAAAATCTATTATTTTATCATCTCTTAGCCTGTTACTTGGTCAAAGACAAGAAAGTTCGCTGATTCGCCAAGGGGCCTCATCAAGTATTGTAGAGGCTACTTTTGCCATTCCCAAATTGCTGCCGCTATTAGATGAAGCGGGAATTAGTTACGAAGAAGATGGCGAAATTATCATACGCCGGGAACTTCTTGCCTCAGGTAAAAGTAGAGCCTTTATTAATGATCAAACCGTGCAGCTTGCCTTCTTAAAGAAAATAGCCCCTCACCTTATTGAAGTTTCTGCTCAGCATGCTCACATTGAGCTAAGAGCACAAAATGCCCCTATGGATATGCTTGATTCATTTGCAGATAATGCAGAAAGCTTGCAGGCATTTCAATCAGCACACAAAGAAGCTCAAGGCTTAAAGAAGGCAAAAATTGACTTTCGTGAGCATCAGCAGTCACTCAATCGCAAAATTCAAACCGCCACACGTGAGATAGAAGAAATTGATTCTATCAATCCCGTAGATGGCGAAGATGACGAGCTATTTTTGCGGTTTTCGGACCTTGCCAAAATTACAGAATCGATGGATCAGGTAGCAGAGCTATTAGCTACTTTAGATGATCCAGAACATTCAATTTTAGCAAGCCTTGCACGCTCAAAAACACTTTTAGAGCGCCTTGCAGCAAAGAATGAGCATTTTTTACCCTACGCAGAATCCTTCAAAAGCGCTTACTCAGACTTGCAGGATTTAGCATTTGAATTGTCTAAGGCTCAAGATGCCTCAGGTGATGCGCAAGTTCAGTTTGCTGAAATTGATGACCGCCTAAAAAAACTACATGAACTCAAGAAAAAGTATGGCCCAACACTCTCCGACGTACTTGCCTGGAGAGAAAAGCAAAATTTAGCACTCAAAGAATATCAAGCCATAGATGTATCAGAAGAAGAGCTTGATGAAAAGCTAGCCGTTGCTACAAAGCATGCTACAGCACTCTCTAGTGTTGTCACAAAGCGCCGGCAAGATGCAAGCGTCATCTTTTCAAAGAGCGTAACAGAACAGCTTCACCAGCTCAATATGCCAAGCGCCCTCTTTGAAGTAGTTTTAGAGCCTCAAGAGCGTAACTCCCACGGCGATGAAGCCGTACACTTCTACCTCACACCAAACCGTGGTGAGCCTCGAGTGCTCCTTCAAGAGTCAGCAAGCGGCGGAGAACTCGCACGAGTGTCACTTGCCATCAAATGCGTGATGATGGGCAAAAACCCCGTAGGCACCATCCTCTTCGATGAAATAGACGCCAACATTGGTGGCGAAACAGCCACAGTAGTAGGTAAAAAGCTCTCAGAGCTTGGTAAATCCTGCCAAGTAATCGTCGTATCACACTTTGCCCAAGTAGCAGTGCGAGCCGACCACCACTTCTGCATCCAAAAAACAGAATCAGAAGAGCGCACCACCACCCGCATCCACCCCCTAGAAACAGAAACCGAGCGCCACCAAGAACTCAACCGCATGCTCGGCGGCAACGCCTCTCTCCTTGTCCAAGCTTAAGCTTCTGAGTCTTTTGCTTCTTGCCAAAGCTCGAGCATAAACTCTGTAGTTTGGTTATGTAAGTTGGTAAGGCCACGCTTGAGAGCTGCTTCTTTTACAAGCTGCATGCGGCGCGAAAATTTGTCTGCTCCTGCTGCCAAAATAGCCTCTACATCGTACTCACAAAATACACACAAAGAAATCACGCCGTGTAACAGATCGCCTACTTCTTCTTTGATTCTCTCTTGAGATTCATTCATCGCAATTGCTTGGCGAATCTCACGGCTTTCACTATCAATTTGATCTAAGACTGCATCAACATCCGGCCAGTCAAACCCATACTTGCGGGTATCCTGCTCAACATCTATAAGCCTCTCAAGCGGCGTACGTTCTCTATTCATTTCGTTTCATCCTAAAAATCGGTAAGTGTAGCATCGGCTTCAATAAAAATGGAGAGCTTAAGGTTATGCTGAGGAACTTGCAGTTGCTTTATCCATCATGGCTTGAGGCAAAAAGAGCTCGTGAAGAGGGTGTGAAACTGTACGATTTGCCTGGCCTATATCTCGTAAGTTGAGTAAGGGGTCAAACACTGCTTTCTTTGTCACTATTAGCTGTTCGATATCTGGTTGACCTTTTTCAGTTACAAATGAAGCTTCAGCAAGTGCTGGTGAAGAATGCTTACTTATCACTGCCATGGGCAGTATACCTTTACCAGGGCCTGCCATCGCTGCAGCCTCCCTAGCAGTTTTGAAATTATTGGTAGGATGACCTAAAGCTTCTAGTTTATTTCTTAAACTCCCTACTACGGCAGGGTCTCCAAAGTGTTGATTTGTAAAGCCATCCCAGCCTCCTTTTACAGATTCATCTCCAAATCGTTCTTTAAATTTTTCATAGATATCGAAACCTGCAATGGCTGTGTGTAGGGAAAAGGCGCTATCAATATCACCAAGCTCTGCAAGTTTTCCAGCGGCCTTATAGTAAAATTTCAACTCATTTGCGGCTTCTTTTGCATTTTTTGCATTATCAATAATGTCCTGCATGTGCATCGTGAATGCATTCATAGATTTTACGCTTTGCTTAATAGACGGATCTACTATATCCCATCTTTTTGCATCAGCTAGAACATTGCCTTTAGCCACATTAGAGGGGCTAATCATAGCATGCCTGTTTGTTGCTTTTTCATAAATTGCAGTAGCTGCTGCCAATACATCGCCCGGTTTGGCATTGCCACTACGAACACGTTTCATTAATGCTACAGGATCTTGTGCTTCACGCATAGAAGTGAGGGCACTTGGTTTCTTGGCGACCATAAGTGGAGAGGATTGCCCTGCAAACACTTCTCCTTGGCGATTAGCGGGTATTGTCTGGACTAATTCTTTAAAGGCTGTCATGGTCTCTTTATTTTCTAAGTCACTCTGGTGGATTCTCTGATCAACCCACGATTTTAAGGTATCTACTGCAAATTCTTTTTCGTGTGGTGCTGAATTTGGATCTGTTAAAATACCCTTTAGATTACTCATCAACTGTTCAGTGGTTGTTCCAGTAAGTTTATAGCCCATTGCAAAGCTAGATGCCATTTCCTTACGTTCTGCTTCTGGTTTCAAATTGGATCCTCGTACGCCATCTTTGCTTTCTAAAAGCTGAAGGCTGAGCGCTTCCTTAATTAGATTTGGCTTGGGAGGTTCCTTTGCAGCAGGAGTTTGAGGTCCTAACGCCTCGTCATAAATTACAATGTCATCATCTGGCACAAACTCTTCTTCATCAACTTCTTCCTTACCTATTGCAACTTCACTCTTTTCAGCTGGAGCCTTTGGGGGCGCGGCAGGATTTGACAAACCCTTCACCTTAGCAATCATCTCCTCGTGTGACATATTGGCTGCGGCAGCACGTAATCGGTCTATTACTGGTTGTTTTGGCGTTTCATTTGTCCCCTTTACCTTCGCCACCATTTCATCGCGAGACATGTCTGAGGCAGCAGCACGTATTCTCTCTAATCCCGGAGCTTCGGTCCCTTTGATCTTGGCGGCGACCTGTTCTCGAGTCAACCCTGCAGCTGCGGCACGTAATCTATCTACTGATGAAGATGTAGTAGGTTGATTAGGAGGCGTTGCCTTCTGGCGTGGGAGAACTTGGGTTTGTTTGCTGCTTATGGCAACTTTAGCCACTTGACCTACTTGTCCGGCATTTATTGCAGCAACTCTTTGGCGAACAAAGTTTGTCTTTACCTCCTGCTGGCTTCCTGGGGGCTTGCGTGTAGCACGCGCAGATTGTTCTACGCCATCTGCTAATGGCATATCTGCAGAGGTTATACTTTTATTTACTTGAGAGCGTACGGGACCTTCTTGCGGCCCTATTCTGCTAGCTCCCTGGTCTGAAACTTGCATATAGCTATCTCTCCAGTCGTAGTTTTTCTTGTTCTAGCTCTTCTGTTTGGTCACATAGCTCAAGAGCAGTATCTAGTATTTGTAGAGCATTTGCTTTACTCCCGAGCGCTTCATAGGTTTGGCACATAGCAAGGTAGATAGCTGGTTCTTGGGAAATAACTTCCGCTACTCTTTCATAAGCCAATAGTGCCTCTTTATAGCTCTTACGATGAAATTCACTATTTGCAAGGCCAATCCAAAAGACTATCAAGAGCGGATTTATTGCAGTAAGAAAGAAAAAGGCATCTGCTGCATCATCATAGGCTTTTTGATCGTAGAGTCTTTTTGCTGCAAGATAGAGTCTATTAAGTACGCTATCATCTATGTCTGAAAGCTCTTGCAAGTTACCGGCTTGGCTGATATGTGCTTCAAAAGCGGTTTCATCTTTTGAGATGAGAGCCTCAAGTGTTTCAAGCTTGGCTATTTCTCGTAAAATAGCATCAGAAAATAGCTCAGGATTGGTTGTTATAAGATCTTGAAGTGAAAAGCTGAGTTTTTGAGCCCCATTTTTTTGGCGCGCTTTATAGGTTGCAAACTCTTGCTCCATTTGGCTTTTATAGCGCTCAAAAAGCTCTTTTTGGTTTAAAAGTCCGTTGGGGTGAATAAGTAGCTCTTCTGCCGCTTTTTCTGAAGCTATAGCTGTAGCTACCTCAAGGTATTCAGTATCAATTGAATGTGGCAAATTTGGGGCAGGCATGAATCAAGCCCTCCTTTTCACCTCATTATATCATATAAATATTTTAAATATCAAGGGGGGCTTCAATTGTATGTTCATAATCCACCCAGCGGACTTTTTCAGTAACAAAATCGCTGATTTTGCAGATATGGCCATTTTCTTTAAAGGCCATAGTACCATCATAGGAGATCTGAGTCCTAAAGCTTGGCAAAGGTATCACAAGCTCGGCTGTTGCCTCCTCTAGATAGCCCTCAATTGGGATAGTCATATTTTTTTGGCTAATATACCTTCCAAAAGTAACGTCAGCAACAAGACTTGTCTTTATAAGAGCAGCGTCGGTATTTATAGCCCCAAATTTAGTTTTACCGTTGATCACTATAACATTTTTACTTTTACCTGCTCCTGTATGCTTATTTGCCCTCACCGGCTCTTTTGAATAGCGAATATTTGTGAGGCTAAGAGTATTATCTTCTGCCGTAAAAGCTCCTAATCCGGCATATTCAAGCGGGCCTACCTGTATTTTTAGACCTATTTCAGAGAGAAATAAGTTACCTGGAACGTATTGTGCAAGGATCTTTTCAAACAGGTTTTGAGGTATGTAAAGTTTTGGAGACACACGGCAAAAAGAATAGATATATCGGCTGCCATTTTCTGCCTTAGGAAAAGGCTTTACAACCGTTGCAATTGCTTGTTTTAGCGCATCATATTGAGGGTCATTTTCATCAATTACTACCTTTGCATCTCCAAAATGCGCTTCCTTCATAATCTGCACCTTTTGTACCATTCCCACCTCTAGTTGCTGAATATGGTACGGATTTTGTCCTACTTGGGCATGCATAGACAACCTCGTTTAAAAAATAAGTTATATCAAAAATGAGTATATTATGCAAGTCAATTTTACAGCATTTTTAGATTCGCTTGCAATTATTGCGCGATCCTCTTACTCTTCGAAAAATTACATCTTATTTTTTTCGGAGGTTATTAAGTGAAACGTTTTATACCCTATCTTGCAGTGCTTTCGTACGCTTTTACAAATATGCTCTCTGCTGAGGCTGTAGCTGGAAGAGATGTTGAACCTAATACTGAAATCGTTGCTGTGTACAACAATATAAACAAAGCTAAATTCAAAAAGACACACTCTCAAAGACACCACCACTTTAAATATAGTGAAGGCTATGTTTTAGGTACGTATGAGCAGCATCTTTCAAGCCAAACAGATCTTGGCTATAGTGTGGGCTATATGAATACAGAGATGAAGTTTTCTCACCATCCTCGTAAAACAAGTTTTCGTGAAAATAACTTTCACAACTTGCTTGTTCAGTTTGGAGCTTCAACCACTAAGGTTGAAAACTGGAAATGGAATGCAGGCCTTGGCATGCAAATCAATACAGACCACTTTAAGATATCTCGCTATACCTACTTTAATGGCATTCTACATGGTAAAACACCCTACAATGCCGAAACAAACCTCCACGTAGGCCTTGTAGGCTATTCAGGAATGCGTTTTACACGGGTACTTCCTGTTATTGGCTTTGACTATGAGTTTAGCAAAAGACTAAAGCTTAATGCTGTATTTCCTGTAGATATGAAATTAACATACGGAATTACAGAAAAGCTATCAGTAGATGCAGCTCTTCGCTTTATGTTTTCTCGCCAGAGACTTAACAACCAACATCACAACAACCGTGGCCTTGTTGCCTATCGTAACTGGGGTGCTGAAGCTGGTGTGAACTATGCATTTAGTCAGACGATCAAACTTAACCTGCACGTGGGCGAAACCTTTGCTGGCAGAATGAGATTATCTGATAGACACGATAGACACCGTAAGCATTTAAAGCTTGATGCGGCTATGTACTATGGTTTAGAGGCATCTTTTGCGTTCTAACACAATTTAATTATAAGGAAACGACTATGAAAAAACTTATTTTGGCGCTACTTGTTTTTGGTGCTACAACTGTAAACGCAGCTGATGTACCACCACCGGCAGAATTTAGCATGCCAACTCATGTAGCGAAGACACCAGTAGAAAAGGTCATTCGTGTAAAGATTGATATATCAGAATCGGATCTTACAACATATGGCCTACAGCAAAGTGCTATTTATAATGAAATTGCAACACGCCTCTCTTTGGGCACTATCCAAATTAAAGACGATCCAAGTGCCCCTCAGCTTATTTTGCGCGTAAAAGCCATACAGGCTGATAGAGCCGTTGCGGCATTTATTCAGCTTGGCTTTTTTGAAGACGCTACGCTTGTTCGCAACCAGAGCACAGTTCAGGCTCTAACATGGTCACAGGCCACAATGCTCTCTTGTGCTAAAGAAGATCTTTCTAAAGAAGTGGCGCAAGTGATAATAGGTATGACAAATAGCTTTATTTTAGATTACCAAAAAGCTATGGTACCGTTATAGCTCTTAAACTTTAAAAAAGGTGGAATTTATGAAAGTATTTGATGTAATCGCTTGGATCTTGTTGATTGTTGGCGGTTTGAACTGGGGCCTAGTGGCTCTTAACTACAATGTAGTTGATGCACTTTTTGGTGCAGGAACTGACCTAACTCGTATAATCTACGGTTTAGTTGGTATTGCTGCTATTTACGGTCTTATCCGTTGGAAGTGCTGCTGCTCAAATTCATGCAAAATGTAATTTTTAATTAAATTAAAAACCCCAATGTTACTTGATAACTTGGGGTTTTTTTGCTTTCTAGTTGACAGTTGAGCTGAAATGGGTGAATATATTTACCCTATGACTAAAAACTTTGCACATATTCCCTTAGAATGGGTAGGACCCATTCAACTTGCCGGACCCGAAGTAACAGATGAGGTGATGGTACCACTTGCTACGTATGAATCCCCTTTATGGCCCTCAACTACTCGAGGAGCGGCTTTATGTAATAGAGCCGGTGGTATACGCGTCTCTGTATTGGATGATCGCATGACACGTTCTGTTGTTGTTCAGGCACTTGACATCACACAGGCTCAAAAAGTATATAATACGTTATTCCAGAAAAAGGCTCAAATAGCCCAAATTGCTGAATCTACAAGCTCTCACGTTACCTTTTTAGACATGCACATCCAAGTTGTGGGCAACCTCATCTACGTGCGCCTAGAAATGAAGACTGATGATGCCTCTGGGCACAATATGGTCACTAAAGCATCAGATGCTGTGCTCAAATGGATCTGCAGTACGTTCCCTGAAGTTACATATGTTTCTATTTCTGGCAACTTTTGCACTGACAAAAAAGTTTCTGCCGTCAATGGCATATTAGGTCGTGGCAAATTTGTTGTCGCTGATGTGTTAATTCCCAGAAAGCTTATAGAAAAATATCTAAAAACGACACCTGAGGCCATAGTTCAGCTCAATATTAAGAAAAATCTTATTGGCTCTATCATTGCAGGTAGCCTTCGTTCTGCTAACGCCCACTTTGCCAACATGCTTTTGGCGCTTTATCTAGCCACCGGCCAAGATGCTGCTAATATCGTAGAAGGCTCACAAGGCATGGTCCATACCGAAATGCAAGGCGATTCACTCTATTTTAGCGTGACACTGCCAAACATTATCATGGGTACAGTTGGAGCCGGAAAAAATCTAGACTTTGTTCAAGAAAATTTACAGAAACTCGGCTGCAAAGATACAAGTGAAAACGCCCAAAACGCACGAAGACTCGCCTGCATAATGGCAGCTACTTGCTTGTGTGGGGAGCTTTCACTTCTTGGCGCACAAACGAACCCAGGTGAGCTCGTTAACACCCATATGCGCTTAGAGCGTAGCAATGCGGAGCCTAAATAGTGAAAAGTGCCGGCGGAATTGACTCCTTAAGCTTTTACACCTCTCGATATGTTCTAGATTTAGCTACACTTGCCCAAGCTCGAGGAATTGACCCTGACAAATACACTGTAGGCCTGGGCCAAGAGCGTATGTCTGTGGCGCCGCCAGATGAAGATGTAGTAACGCTTGCAGCTAATAGCGCAAAACAGGCGCTTGTTGGTATTGATGCAAACGACATTGGCATGATGCTTGTAGCTACAGAGTCTAGCATTGATCAATCAAAGGCACTGGGCATTTGGGTTCATAACCTTCTTAATTTGCCCAAATCATGTCGTGTAATAGAGCTTAAGCAGGCTTGCTATGCAGGGTGTGCAGCATTACAGCTTGGGCTTTCCTACATTCACCAGCATCCTGAAAAAAAAGTTTTGGTAATTGCCACCGACATTGCCCGCTACGGCCTACACACACCGGGTGAGCCTACACAAGGATGTGCCGCTGCAAGCCTTGTCTTATCATCAAAGCCCAAACTTATTGCGTTTGAGCCTGAGCATGGGGTTTACACCTCTCACGTGATGGATTTTTGGCGGCCAAACTATTCAGACACGGCCTTTGTAGATGGCAAGTTCTCTACCAAAATTTATATTGAATCACTAGAAGAGTGCTGGAAAAGCTACTCTGAGCACTCAGGGCGCCACTTTGATGACCATTTTAGATTCTGCTATCACCTACCCTTTGTGCGTATGGCACAAAAAGCGCACGAGCGCTTAACCAAAATAAATGGGAAAGACCAAGACCCAGAAAAAGTAGCCGATTCATTTATTTATAGCCGCCAACTTGGTAATAGCTATACCGCCTCACTTTTTATTGGCCTATGCTCACTTTTAGAAAATTCGGCTGCTGACTTAAGCTCAAAGCGTATCGGGTTTTTTAGCTATGGTTCTGGCTCTGTAGCAGAGTTTTTTAGCGGCATAGTCCAACCAAACTACAAAGCTCACCTCCACACAAACCTCCACAATACGCTTTTAGCAACACGTACCCCAGTTTCTATAGAACAATACGAAGCCTTCTTCACCCACAAACTCCCAATAGACGGCTCAGAGTACCGCAACTCAC
Source organism: Chlamydiales bacterium (assembly GCA_021372185.1). Taxonomy (GTDB): domain Bacteria; phylum Chlamydiota; class Chlamydiia; order Chlamydiales; family FEN-1388; genus SZAS-7. The sequence goes on from JAJFUY010000378.1 coordinate 13,064, forward strand.
TCCACAACACAGGTTCCTTCCGCCTAACCGGCGTAAACAACCATGAGCGCCTCTACGCTGGTCAACAAAATACAGATTAAAAGAAGTGGCCGGTTCTTTTCGTTTTCACTCTCGAAGAGAGTGAAACAGCTTCTCTTGTTCGGTTTAGAAGCCAAGTAGGGATTTACCCAGTGGGGTTAGTACGACGTCTGGCAGGACGAAATTTTTGTCTTCGAGGTATTCCTCATACTCTGGGCGGGTTTGGCCGTCTTTGGATGGTACTAGCGATGGGTAGGCTGGGTTGTGGGTGGTTGTGGTTTTGGTGTCGAATGCGAGTTTTCTTATGGCTTTGCCTTCATCTGTTAGCCTTGACTTGGGGACGTAGCAGATGTAGCCTACCATACGGACTTTAGGGATTTCACTTTTTGGTCTGTCGGCAGATGCGTGTTGGTTCCAGTGTACGGTGCGAGAGTCCCATAAGATAATTGATCCAGCAGGTGCTGTTACGTGCTTTTTGGGGTATGAGCTAAAAAACTCGTTTAGATAGGCAATTCGAGCCATCCAGCCATCTGTGTTTGTCATTTGTTCTGCTGTTATGGCTTCTAAAACTGGTGCAAATTCTTCAAATCTCAAGTGAGATTTTGGGATGCAATAAAAGCCGCCATCACTTTCTTGAGACTCTTCAAACAAAAATTGCCCTTGAATGGTAAAGGGCTTTGTTTTAAGCAATGACTCACTTACAAAACCAGGTGGAACCATAGCGCTTTTATTGGCAGTACGGCTATTTTCTGCAGATTGGTCTACATGTGGCCATGGTTTAATATAGCCTTCTCGTATCTCTATCGGGCACATAAGTGACAGGCCGTCCATGCTTACAATGAGATCACCTGTGTTCCATACTTTTTCAAAAACGGCCACTACGCGAGGGTCTTGTCTCACATCCCACATCACCTGTGTCTGGCCTGCAGGGCCAGAAAATAGGCCTACTTTATTGTGAATAGGAAAAGCCTCTTTCCAGTTACTTCTATCATCTAGCTTACATGCTGGCCATGCCTGTTCAATAAACTCATACCAGAGGCGATTATACAACACTTTAGCCTCAT
>JAJFUY010000379.1 GCA_021372185.1 Chlamydiales bacterium
TGAGATACTATGGTAGAAGCTATGCGATGAAAAACGGCATAATTTGCCTCCAAGGCACTGCTTGAAGAGCGATATGTCAGCTCCCATCTCGCGTAGTACTTCTGTAAAGCCAAAACGGTTCTCATAGACTGTTTCGTGCACGATTGATGTGCCTGCAGCTTGAGTAAGAAGCACTACAAAAGGTGGTTGCCAGTCGGTCATAAAGCCTGGGTGAACATCAGTTTCTAGGTGCAGGCCGCCTTGTAGAGGGCCATCGTAGAAAAACTCAATACCGTCTTTTTTGACTGCAAAGCCGCCGCCGATTTCGCGTAGCTTGTTTAAGAAGGTGATCATATTGATATGATCTGCACCTTTTACAAATACTTTACCTTTAGTTCCTATTGCAGCCATACCCCAAGAGGCAGCTTCAATACGGTCGTAGCATACTGTGTGTTCTACATCGTAAAACTTGCGCGTGCCTTGAATGCGTATTGTGCGATCTACGTCTAGAGTAATGTGTGCGCCAAGTTTTTGTAAAAAGAGGATAAGGTCAACAATTTCAGGTTCAATAGCAGCATTTTTGATGATCGTTGTGCCGCGAGCTGTAATTGAGGCCATGATGGTGTTTTCTGTAGCACCAACAGATGGGTAAGGAAGGTGAATAAGAGTACCTTGAAGGCCATTATGAGCCGATGCAAAGTAGGCGCTTTCGCGCTTCATATCACGTAGTTCTATTGTGGCGCCAAGCTGTCTTAGAGCATCTAGGTGAAACTCTACGGCTCTATTGCCAATTTTACAGCCACCAACTGTAGGAACGATTACATCTTCGTCAGTTCTTCCTAGGAGCGCACCAATCATTAAAATAGGGATGCGATTTGAGCCAGAAAAGCGCTGGGGGATGTACGATGTTTTTAATTCTTTGGTTTCGCACTGGAGTACACCGGCTTCTTTGTCCCAGTTAACCTGCATGCCAATTTCGCGGCAAAGCGCAACTGTAACTTCTACGTCGCCAATATTAGGCACATTGTAGAACGTGCAGCGCTTGTCTGATAGCAAAGAGGCAACAAGCAACTTTGTCATGGCGTTTTTTGCGCCCGCGGCTTTTACTTCGCCAACAAGAGGTGTTCCGCCTTTTATGTGTAGTACTTCGTCCATAAGGGATATAATAAGAGGTTGTTTTATGTTACTGTCCCCACTACCCATGGTGACTCGCCATAGAGACTAACCTGTTTGTACTTATTTTCCTCTCTAAAAGCAACACAAGTTACAGCAATTATTCTTAACAAATTGATCTTCAAAAAGTTAGGTTGCAAATTTTCTGGAAATTGGCTGTGAAAAAATGGCAAAAAACCACGAATTAGCCCCAAAAGTAGTAGGTTTTTTTGTAAAAATGGGCGTATTCGCACACGTGGCTAATGTGCCTTTAAAGAAGGACGACAGGGTATATTGTGAAAGCAGGCATCGCCGAAAATCAAATTTGTGTTGTTTTTTATGAAGAGACTCGTTAAATTAGTTCTTTTCATTAACCGGAGGTTTAATTAACAATGAGTGTAAAAGAAGTCCCACAACCCGAATTTACTGGGTTACGCGCCGCCTTATGGCCTATTCATAACCATGAACTTAAGAAGTTTTTACCTCTTGCGTTCATCATGTTCTGTATTCTCTTTAACTATACATTACTTCGCGATACCAAAGATACGATCGTTGTAAACTCAGCCGGTGCTGGTGCGATTTCATTCTTAAAACTCTATTGTGTAACACCTGCTGCGATTATTTTCGTAATTATCTACGCAAAACTTACCAACATCCTTTCACGTGAAAACGTGTTTTATGCTGTTATCACACCGTTCTTGATATTCTTTGGTGTGTTTGCATTTTTCATTTATCCAAACCTCGAAAGCCTACACCCAAGTGTTGAGTCTATCACAGCTCTAAAAGCGGCATATCCGGCTCTTGGTGGCTTTATTGACATCTATGCTTACTGGGCATTCTCACTATTCTACGTATTGTCAGAGATCTGGGGTAGCGCTATGATTGCTCTTATGTTCTGGCAATTTGCCAACCACGTTGTTCGTATGCGTGAATCAAAGCGCTTTTATGGACTATTCTTGGTTATCGGTAACCTATCACTTATTCTTTCTGGTCAAGTAGTTCGCTTCTGCTCAGAAGATATTAAGCAGTTTTATGCAACTCACGAAGAAGCATGGCAAGTATCTTTGTACCTTCTCATGGGTGCAGTAGTGGTATTTGGTCTTATTTCTATGGCTCTATACCGCTGGTTACATACAAGCGTTCTTACAGACAAGCGCTACTTTGACCCAACAGAAACAGCAGCTCCTAAGAAAAAGAAAGAGAAGCCATCTCTTACAGAAAGCTGCAAGATTATCTTTAAGTCACCAGAACTTGGCCTTATCGCACTTCTTATCATGGCATACGGCGTTACAATTAACCTCGTTGAAGTTCAGTGGAAAAACCAGCTAGGGCTTTACTTCTCTGGCGATAAAGGCGGTTACAACGCATTTATGGGTAACTACTCAACCTTTACAGGAATCTTTACTATTCTGTTTGGCTGGTTAGTAGGTTCTAACGTTATCCGTCGTGTAAGCTGGTTTACAGCTGCGTCTGTAACACCTATTATGATTGCAATTGGTGGCGTGACATTCTTTGCCTTCATCTTTGCTAAAGAGTGGGTAGACTTTATCCTACAAGCTATGGCCACATCCCCTGTTGCTGCTGCAACTTTCTTGGGTGCTGGTATCATTATTCTTTCTAAAGGCATCAAGTACAGCCTATTTGACGCTACAAAAGAAATGGCCTACATCCCACTTGACGATGAGTTAAAGACAAAAGGTAAAGCTGCAGTTGACGTTATCGGCGGTCGTGCTGGTAAAGCCGGCGGCGCGTTTGTACAAAGTAACCTCCAGATGGTGTTAGCAGCAACTGTTGCTACAACTGGATCAAACATTGTATCAGTTACAGCTCCTTATGCCTTTGGCGTATTTGCTGTTGTGGCAATATTGTGGATCTACGCAGTGAAAGCTCTTTCTAAGAAAGTAGACGCTGCAGTAGCAAAACAAAATGCTCACAAAGACGCTACAGCTAAAGCGGCAACAACTGCTTCAGCTTAAGTTTCAGATCTAACAAGCAAGTTCCTACAACACCTGTTTAGAAGTAATTCTAAACAGGTGTTTTTTTGTTTTTGTATTTAAAAAAATCCATCTCATTTGATTGTGAGCCTGATTTTTGTTTTGACTCAGATTAGGGTAATCTGGTAGCCTTTGTCAAATTAACTCTAAAACCCGTGATTGATATATGGAAAAGCAAAAACGCTGGCAGTTCTTCGTTATTATCGCAGTATTTCTCCTTACCCTCTATAACATACTTCCAACGGTTATCTTCTATTCGAAGCCGTTGAAGAAGCCTGTAGATGATGCGTATGCTATGCAAGTAGCATCACAGATATCTAACAGGGTGAATTCTCTAGAATCAGAATCCATTGAATGGGTTCGTTCTTACTGCGATCTTTTGCAGCTGCACCCAAAAGAAATAGCGTTGTCAAAGAACGACTCTACAGTAATCAATATCCAGTTCCCAGATGCTCAAGAGCGTAAAACGTTTGCACAGTACCTTCCGAGAGCCGGAGCCCTTATTCCATTTGTGCCAGCTCAGCTATCATTACTTGGGGATTCATCTGAAAACAACACGGTGCAAATCCTGCGAAATGTGGGTACTCACTTTGATGAAAAAAATCCAAAAGAGCTTTTCCAGTTTGCTCCTAAGCAAGAAGCTGGAAAAATCACAAACTTTTATTTTGAGCTAATTGGCGACCGTTTTAATGGTGTTGCTGTAAACTTAGGTGGCACCTCACCTCAAGTGCTAGAGACAATGTCTGTGCTGGACGAAAAAGACAACACAGAGTCAATTCTATTCTTAGCTCGTCGTATAGCCAAAATCTCAGAAAATTTTTCTGGTACAGACTTTGCAAAACGCTACTTTGCTTCATTTAGCCAATCTGATCTTCCGGATAGTGCCGGCCTTCTTTCAAAGCTAGAAGCTAAAATGAAAGATACTAAAACAGCTCTAGAGCGCGAAAAGCTTTCTATTGATCAAGTAAAGAAAAGCAAAGAAGCCAAAAACGAGCTTATCGATCAAACACAAATTGAGCGCTCAGAAACAGTATATGCGCAAATAAGCATTCTTGATAAGGCGATAGCAGGTATTCAAGCTAATGGTAGTAATACTGATGCTATTAAGCCTCTTACAAGAAAGCAAATTACTAGCTGGCTGCAAGAAGAGCGTCAAAAAAATAGCTCACAAAATGCTCAGTACACACTTACCCTTGGTAATAAGAACCCGCTTATTAATGAAGTGGTACTAGATTGGGCAGGTGATACAGTAACACTTAAGTTGCACCAAGATATTGCTGCACTAAAGAGTGAAAAGCAGTCATCAGAGTTTCAAAAAATTCAGCAAGAAGAAATTAACCGTCTTCTTATGAATGAGCTTGCTCGTGTGCAGCAAACTACAGACGAAAAAGTAGCTCAAGGCTTTACTGACTATCGCATTAACCTAAATTCACTGCCAGGCGCCCAAAGCGTAATGGCACTTGATTTACGTAAAATTGCTAAAACAGTATCTGAGCAAACACTAGCTGAAATAACACGAGAATGGAACCCAACACATAATGACTTAACTCGTGATAAGCTTCCGCTTTTTGACACGGCAAGTTATGAAGCGGCAACACCTAGTGAAAAGCGCTTATCATTGTTAGTAGTAGCGCCAACTCGCGATACACCATTTACCGGGCTTCGCCATAGTTCTATCTACGTAGTTTTACGTGGTATGCAAAATATCATCGACCAGTACAACCGCTTTCCTGGTAGTCCAGAAGCTGAAGCCTTTACAAAAGAAATTACAGCTTTAAATACACTTTTACAAAAACGTGGATTTATCTGTTACTCAGGCCAAGCGTTTGGTCAAGGCTCAGAGTTTGCTCGTGATTTTATCTTCGAGCTTGATGATTACTACTCAACGCTTCTAAAAGCTACACGTGAAGACTTTGTAGTTTTGGGTAGCCGTGAATATGCAAGCCTTGAATTTTCTGATGTTGAACAGCGTATCATCGTTCAAAACAATATTGACGATGCAATACAAGAAGATGTTCTTCGTGCTAAAGAAGCCTATCAGGCAGCTCAAGTAAATCTTGATAGAACAGCTCGCCTTACAGTGCCAAAGCCAACAGAAAATGCCTACTTTGCAAACTTAAAGCGCTCTTTTAGTGCCTACTTCCGTGGTGATGACAGTAAAATCATCCGCTGGGGCTTGGATCTATCAGGCGGTAAAAGCGTGCGTGTTGCGCTTCTTGATCATGCCAATAAGCCAGTGACAGATCCAGAACAGCTACATCAAGCTGTGAATGAGCTCTATCAGCGTATTAACAAAATGGGCGTATCTGAAAGAACCATCCGTATCGAGAATTCAACAATTGTAATTGATTTCCCTGGTGCACAAGGCCTTTCAGCCTCTGAGCTTATCAAAGCATCAGCTATGTACTTCCATATTGTTAACGAGCAATATGGTCCATTTAATGCACAGTACGCAAAAGAGATAAACGAATTTTTACAAGATGTCTGGAATGAAGCTGTGGTGACAAACCAAAAAGATGCAGACCAGATCAATCAAATTGCCTATAACAAGATGCAGATTGCAGCAAATCGCACATCTAATTCTTCAGTTGGTATTAAAGATAGTGCGCAGATTTTATATGAAGCTGGCCTTCGCCTTGTAAACCCAACAGAATATGCCCCATCTGGCGCCTTTGATGATTCAATGTCAATGATTGGTCGTCTACGTGGTGATGATCCGGCAGAGTGGAATTTCCGTGGTCACCCACTACTCGTTTTATTTGCAAACTATGCTCTTGAAGGCTCAAGCCTTGAGAACATCCAAGCAAACTACGACGCCTCAAAAGGTAACGTTTTACAGTTTAGTGTAAAAAGTTCATACCAGCCAGGCCGCCCTCATATATCAGAGAGCCCTCGCGATGACTTTTATAGCTGGACATCTCAGTTTAGCGAAGAAGCAATTACAGGTACTGCTAAAGAGTCATTTACCAGAGGTAATGGCTGGAGAATGGCAGTAGTGTTAAATGGCCAGATCATTTCATCACCATCCCTAAATGCAAGTCTTCGTGACCATGCGCTTATCAGTGGCAACTTTAGCCAGCGTGAAGTAAGTAAGTTAGCTACAGACCTAAGAGCTGGCTCACTATCATTCACACCAAAAATTTTATCTGAGCAAAACGTAAGCCCAGAACTTGGTAAGCAAGAAAGAACTTCTGGTATTGTAGCGGCAATTGTCGCTATCTGCTTAGTAGTGGCTTGTATGATTGGCTACTACCGCTTTGCAGGCGTTGTAGCAAGTGTGGCCGTTCTCTTTAACATGCTCGTTATCTGGGCTGTTATGCAGAATATCGAAATGGCACTTACTCTTCCTGGTATTGCCGGTATGCTGTTAACTGTTGCTATGGCAGTTGATGCTAACGTGTTAGTGTTTGAGCGTATCCGTGAAGAATTTAAAGCAACTGGTAGAATAGCGTCAGCTATTCACCTAGGCTACAAAAAAGCCTTCTCGGCGATTATTGACTCTAACTTAACTACTATCATTGCAGCCATAATACTGCTTCAGTTTGACTCAGGTCCAGTTCGTGGCTTTGCAGTAACTTTAGTTATCGGTATTGTGTCATCAATGTTTACAGTACTCTTTATGACTCGCTACTTCTTTGCTGGCTGGATCCAAGATCCAAAGCACAAAGAGCTCAAGATGGCAGAGTGGATTAAGCCTACTAACTTTAACTTTTTAAAGTATACAAAGCCTGCATTCATTATCACAGGTATCGTTCTTGTAATTGGCATGGGCACAATGGCTATGCAGTATAAGTCAATCTTTGGTATGGACTTTACGGGAGGTTACTCTCTTGTTCTTGACCTTCAAGAAGCAAAATTAGCTAGCGGCAAGCAGCTTGATTACCGCGAGCGTGTATCTAATGCGTTGGTGAAAAAGGGACTATCTAGTAAAGAATTTCAGATTCGCGAGCTAGGAAGGCCAAACCTTTTAAGAATCCAACTTGGTATGAGTGTTGAACAGCCTGGTAAGCCATTTAATGGCATGCCGCTAGAAAATTCTAGTGACAACCAGTATAACTTTGAATATCAAAAAAACCCACGTATCACCTGGCTTGTAAAAGCTGTAGAATCAAGTGGCTTAAAAGTAAAACAGTCTCAACAGCAGACACTAGATGCTGGCTGGACATCAATGAGCGGTCAGTTCTCAGATGCTATGCGTAATAACGCGATCTGGGCTCTCAGCTTGGCACTATTGGCTGTTCTTATATACATTGCCTTCCGCTTTGAGTGGAAGTTTGCATGCGCAGCGGTTCTTGGCCTTGTACATGATATTGTACTGACAGTCTGTGTGATCGCTATTGGTAACAAGATGGGTCTACCTGTCCAGATTGACCTAGAAGTTATTGGCGCTCTAATGACCATTATCGGCTACTCTCTAAACGATACTATTATTGTATTTGACCGAGTGCGTGAAGATATGAAGCATATGCGCAAGAAAAGCTTTAGAGATATCATCAACCACGCACTTAACACAACATTAAGTAGAACGTTGATGACATCTGGTATTACACTACTTGTGTTGTTAACACTTGTATTCTTAGGTGGTAAATCGATGTTTGCCTTCAGCTTTGTGATGGCAGTTGGTGTGTTCTTAGGAACACTCTCATCGCTCTTTATTGCAGCTCCAATCTTACTCTTCTTGGAGACTCGCGATGATAAGAAGAAACTACTACCAAGTAGTGCCTAGTGGAAAAAATTAAAGACGCAGGGTCCCTTCTTTGGGTATACCCCAAGAAGGACCCCGTACTTTTAGATAAGATCATCCAGGAATTCCACCTGCACCCGGTACTTGCACAAGTACTGGCATCACGTGGAATTACCTCTTTTGAAGACATCCATTATTATCTCTACGGCAAACTGCCGGATCTTCACGACCCCTATCTCTTTGCAGAAATGCCTCAGGCAGTAAAGCGTATACGCCAGGCGATACTAGCAGAAGAAAATATTTTAATTTACGGCGATAACGACGTTGACGGTATGACGGGCACGGCCCTTATGTCGGAGATGCTCAACTTTGTAGGCGCAAAGGTTTTTCACTACATTTCAAATCGTACCACGCTTCTTCGTCAGAGTATGATTTTAGATGCGCTAGAATATGCATTAAAGACTCACTGCACACTTCTTATTACTGTCGATTGCGGCATCACGGCAGCTGAACAGATTGAAGAGGTTGTCAGACAAAAGATTGATGTGATCATTACAGATCACCATGAACCAACAAATAAAATTCCGCTCTGTGTAGCTACGCTAAATCCAAAACTTGTAAGTTCAGAATATCCTAACCGAGAACTTACTGGAGTGGGTGTTGCCTTTAAGCTGGCTTGTGCGTTAACTGAGCACCTTATTGAAGAAGGGATGCTGCCGGCTAAAAAAGTAGACTTAAAGCGCTATTTAGATTTGGTAGCTATTGGTACAGTATCTGACATGGGACTTTTACTTGGTGAAAACCGTATTTTAGTCTCTTACGGTTTAGAGCAGTTACGTAAAACAAAACGCATTGGCATAGCAAAACTGTTGTCGATTTGTGAAACAGATCTACGAGATTCAACCACATCCGTCATAGCTTCAAAAATTGCGCCGCGCCTAAATAGTTTGGGCAGAATTGCAGAACCTGAACAGGGTGTAAAGCTGCTTCTTGCCAAACAGGCATTAGCGGCTGAAAAGCTGGCCATTGAGCTAAACCTTTATAATATAGAGCGTCAAAAAATTGAGCGTCATATGTCAAAAGACGTAGAAAAGACGCTTGAGATGAACCCAGAAATTCTCAACCATAAAGCAATAGTTCTGACATCTCGTAAATGGCATCCTGGCATTATAGCCATATTAGCTATGCGTATTTCTAAGCAGTATAATCGCCCCACAGTAATGATTGCACTTGATGGTCAGGTAGGCAAAGGGTCAATTCGTTCTATCCCGGAATTCCCGGTTTTGGGAGTGTTAAAGCAGCTCTCTGATTTGTTACTGAATTTTGGCGGGCACGACTCTGCTGCTGGATTATCAATTCGCGAAAGTTGTATAGAAGAATTTACAACGCGCTTTATAGCCATTGCGAATGAAACACTACATGAGCAGCACATAAGCCATAAGCTTAATATAGATGCCTTTGTACGCTTTGATGACCTTACCTTTGACCTGATAGAGTCTTTAAAGCTTTTAGAGCCCTATGGTCATGGTAATCCTACTCCAATGCTCTATGCTGATTGCCAGCAGATCCAAGAACCAAAGATCATCGGCAAGCAGCACCTAAAGCTCTACCTAGAACACGAAGACCGCATGCTAGAGGGTATAGCCATAGGTCAAGGCTGGCGTCTACCGCAACTGCAAAAGCGCAACCTCTCGCTTCGCGTAGCCTTTACCCCTCAGGTAAATGGCTCAAGTATCCAGCTACTTATCCGCGATTTCCAAATCTTGCCTTAGTAAAATATCCCGTGCCCGATTTTGTTTTTCTTATTCTTATTCTTATTCTTATTCTTATTCTTATTCTTGGTTTTATTCTGTCTTTTTTTTGACAGGCTTTAAAAAAGAATAAGACAAAGAGCCTTTTGCAAAACTTGCAAAAGGCTCGAATTTTCTTAGACTGTAATTGAAAAAACGAGAAATTAAAAAGTCAAGAATCTTGACAGAACAAAATCCCTTTTCTGGTATATTGTGAATCGCAAAATAACAACAAAACA
>JAJFUY010000228.1 GCA_021372185.1 Chlamydiales bacterium
GCACAATAGCAGATGGGGCATCATTTGTGTGGAGTGTACTTAATACCAAGTGACCAGTAAGCGCTGCCTGAATGGCAATTTCGGCCGTTTCTTTATCGCGGATTTCACCCACCATGATGATGTCTGGGTCTTGGCGTAAGATGTGTCTTAAGCCTGCTGCAAACGATAAACCAATTTTTGGGTGCACACCCATCTGGGCAATACCTTTTAAGCGGTATTCTACAGGGTCTTCAATGGTCATGATGTTGGTGTGATCATTTTGAAGTTCTGAAAGCGCGCTATAGAGCGTTGTGGTTTTACCGCTACCTGTGGGGCCTGTTACTAAGATGATACCTTCAGAAAAGCCAATTTCTCGTCTAAATTCATCTAGCATATTGTTTGGCATGCCAAGCTTATCAAGGCCTAAGACGATGTTGCCTTTATCCAAAATACGAAGCACGATTCTTTCGCCCGTAACAACTGGCAGCGTACTTACACGAAAGTCTACTTCTTTTCCGCCCATGCGCATCTTTATGCGGCCATCTTGTGGGAGGCGCTTTTCGGCAATATCAAGCTTTGCCATAACTTTAAGGCGTGTCAAAAGCTGTTGTGTAAGCTCTTGTGAGGGTGAAAGTCTAGTTTGTAGTACACCGTCAATACGGTAGCGAATGACAAGGCCCGTTTCTTTTGGTTCAAAGTGAATATCAGATGCGCCTTGCTGGATAGCTTCAGAGATAACAAAGTTCAATAAGCGGACAACGCCAGGAAGCTGTTGGGAGTCATCTAATAGGTCATATACCTGCAGCTCACCCAGCATTTCTTCATCGTCAGTTGAGCCTTGCATGTTATCTAAAAAGGCAGCACTTGAGTCATCGCTATGATAGTATTCGTGAATAGCGGCTAAAATGGCCTGCTTTGGTACAAAGGCAGTGACTATTTTTTGTCCAAGAAGGTGCCTGAGTTCTTCTATAGAGTCCAAATTGAGCGGATCGCATGTGGCAACAGTGACTACATCATCTTTTTCAGCTACGGCCAAAACAAAGTGCTTTTTTACAAAAGAATAGGGTACGCGGCGTGTGAGACTACGATCGATCTGAAATGATGATAAATCATCAAAGACATCAAGCCCAAGCTTTTGTGCCGTGATTTTGGACTGCTCTTCATCATTAAAGATGGGCTTTATCACTTGAGGTGCAGGTGCCGCATCTTCCTTTTTAGAAGGGAGAACAGCTTTCATAGCATCAGAGAATGACTTTGCAGAAAAAAGCTCTTTTAAAGCCATTATGGTTTTGATGCCTCAACAAAGCTGTTATCAGGGCGGCCAAGTAAAAGCTTCATGCTGCCTTCAAAGAGGCGGCGCTTTTCTTTTTGACGCGCTTGGATAAGTTCAAGTAAAAACTCTGGTACATCGCCCGGGCGTGTAGTTATGGCTTGCTGTCTCATCTTGCGGAATTCATCAGTCTTATCAGGGACTATTCGGGGGGTGATGAAGATAAACATCTCAGTAGTCGCATCTTCCATACGTGTTACGCTAAAGAGTTTACCAAGGCCTGGTAGTTCTCCAAGGAACGGTATCATTTCAGAGTTATCGATAGCCTGTTTACGTCTAAGACCACCAAGGATCACTGTTTCACCGTCAGCCACACGTACTTCGTTTTTGATGTTACGGCGAGTAACATCTGGGCGGTCATGTTCTTTATGGTGCGTAGTATCAAACACTAAGTCAGTTGAAAGGTGGATGAACTTAGGGGAATCTCCGTCTTCTTCATCATCGTCCATTTTAGCATGGATTGTTGGGGTGATAGAGAGGATTGTACCATATTCTTCACGGCTGTATGAGTCTTTTAATCTAGTGGCTTTTGTGGTGTCAATTTCTACAACGCCTGTGTTAATAGAAATTTGGTCTACGATAGCAATTTTGGCAGGCACTTGGTTTACAGTAGTCACTGTTGGGTTAGAGTTAATCTGGATATCATCTTGTGTGAGCAAGAAGTTATAGGCTAAGTCAAACGCCGGAACGGCACCATGCATTGCACGTGATATTATAAACTGTAATACACCCTTTTCGCCTTTGTCTTCATGGTCGCGGTCGTGGTGATGTTTACTTTTTTTCTTTTTATGGCCACCAGTTTGGTTCCAGATAGTGCTGCGCTTGTGTTTACCTGACGCTGCAGTACCCATTTTAAGGAGGTTTAGACCAAATGTGTTGTTGTCAGCTACGCGCTTTTCAAAGAGCAGTACATCAATTTGTACCATCTTCTTAGGCACATCAAGTTTTTTTAGGAGCTCGCGGAGTTTTGGCAAAACATTGGCCTCTACTACCATCACAATTGAGTTAGTTTTAGAATCTACGATAAAGTTTTCATGCTTTTCGTAAGACTTGCGAGAATCATCATTAGGCTTAATTTTAGGCGCTGAAACAACAAGGTTGTCGTTGTCAGTTCTATTGATGATTTCTTTTACTTCTTTGTTGCGCCGTGACCGGTCTGATTTTTTGCTAGAATTGCCCTCTTTGCCCGCGTTACCAAGAGCAAATGCATCGGGACTCTCTATCATTTTGGTGTATACTTGGCTTAATACGTCAGCTAGTTCTTCAGCTTCTGAATGTCTGCAGGCATACCAGTAGACAGTTTTATCTTGAGCTTCGCTTACGCGAGTTTCAATCTCTTCAATAATTTGGCAGGCTTTTTCAATCTGCTCTACTTTTCCTAGCAAAAAGAGTGACTGAGCCGGTGTTTTGAGGGTAAGCACTTTAAAGCCTGAGCCGCCGCCATCGTTTGTTAAAAATGGGAGGGCCTCTTTACCACCTTGTCCGCCAGATTCACCAAAAAATTTAAAGCCATCACCTTCAAAGATAGCCTGGAGGATCTTTGCTACTTCTTCGCTCTGAGCTTTTTGCAGCGCTACTAGCTTATATTCTTGTTGGTGTTTAGGAAGTGAGATGAAGTCATAGATCTTCATCATTTCAACAATTTCGCGCGCAAGACCTACCATAACGATGTTATTGCCAATTACTTGGATGTTCATCTGCTCTTGCGGTGAGAACTTTTCTAAGAACTGAAAGATGCGCTTGAGCTCTGTTGCATGAGGCTGAAGAACAAAACAGATGCGGCTATCAGGTGGTGTAAGCTTTAGCTCATCTTGGTCGTCCGTAATAGCAACTAAGTCTGCTTGGTTAAGACGTAAGAAAAAGAGCTGCCGTAAAAAAGGGTTGAGCTGCTTAATACCAATTCCGTTATTAGATAAGATAAGCTCGAGCATCTGGCTCCAGATAGCGCGTGGAACTGATAGTTGAGAGCTTACATGAACTTTTAAGGTAGCAATTTCTGGTGGCATGAGGTAGATAAAATCAGCTGATCCGTAGTCAATCACAAGCTGGCCAATTGATGTGTCAGGCTGGTTCCAGAGTCCTTCTTGCTCTTGTTCTACACCACCTTGTGAAAGTATTTTCCAGTTATCTTCTAGTTCCTTAATTTCTTGTCTTACTGCCATGATCTGGTCGCGATAGTCTTTAAAAAGTGCCTCCACAGTGTCGGCATCGGTCTTTTCGTCTATAGCTTTTGTGTAGGATTCTTGTGAGATCCGGTAGAGATTTTCTAATTCTTTATGTTTTGTCTGCAAATCAAGGTTGATCTGAGCTAAACTCTGAGCGTCAGCACCTTTAGAGCTAGAGCCACCATTAAGGAGTGTTTCTCGTTTTTCAGAAATCGTAAGACTTTGCAGTGGAAGGCAAATCCCAAATGCGATTATCGATCCTAAAATGATATTATTCTGTCTCATGCCAGCTCCATTTGTTACTACTCTTCGTCATCATCGTCATCGTCGTCGTCATCTTCTTCGTCATCATCATCATCATCGTCCTCTTCTGCATCTTCGTCTGCATCAGATTCTGCTGTTTTGGCAGCTTTTGGGTCAGCCGCGGCGGCTTCTTCCCAAGATTTAAATAGGGATATGCGTAGTGGCACCACCTGGGTACGTGTGAGGTCAAAAAGCCTTCCTACAAGGCCAACATCGTTGCCAACTTTTTCTGTGCCTTCAATCACTAAAAGAGGGCCTCTTATGTTGCCTATAATAAAATCATCAAGCTCTTCTGCGCTTGCAATTTTGCGCCAGGCGTTATCTTCAAATACAAGCCAGTCATTTTCCCGTATAAGCATACGTACGCCACTTAATTCTGCAATCCAGTCTTTTCTAGAGCGTGCGCCAACTAATTTGAGGTCAAATTTGCTTGCAAAGCCAGGCATAGCTGTCGCTTTACGAACTTCTAGTGGAATGCGAACCTTGCCCTTAGGGTCCCACAGGTCAAAAACAATAGATTTTTCATCAATTTTTTTGGCAACGAGAAGTGGTAGGCCCCGTGAGTCTTCACCTGGCTCAACTTCATGCCAGCGGCCGTCAGCAAAGGCGAGGCAATCCCCTAAGCCAACAAAGCAAAAGTAGCTATTTTCTGGGTCTAGAAAGTCTAGGCGCTCTTTTTTAAAGGCAAAGGCAGTATTTTCGTCGCCCAGTTCTTGTAAAAAGAGGTCCTGGCCAAACCAGACGCACTTTTGCCGTATAAGAAGTGAAGAGTCAGCACGCTGACCTGCTACCTCAAAGGCATTAGCACCTTGATTGGTGTAGGGAAGGTTGGTCTGTGCTATACTGAAGAAGCCAAATTCTTTTGGTTCTTCAATTTTATTGCCTTCTGAATCTGTCATATAGACAAATACATCACAAACTGGTGGCTGAACATCTTGGGGTTTAACTTCTATCCAGATGGATGTAGGGGCGTTGTCAGGGCTAAAGGACCATTTACCGGCATTGCCTTTAGATTCATATTTCAAATATACAGGCGTGCCAACAGTAACCGGTACGGGCGTTTGGATGCCGCGGATGCCAAGTTGAACAACTTCTGCGCTTTCTGAATAATCAGGGCGTACAGTAGAGCCAAAGTAGATAAGTGTTGTGCGAAGATCGGGTAATGCTAATTTAATTTCATTTTTATTGAGATGCATAAAAGGCTCGCCAACGGCTTCAAAGGCTTGCGGAGCCGGTAAAAAGCTGTGGGGGAGAACAAAATTTTGCTTTGGAGCAGGTTCAGGAAGTACTGCGGGCTTAATGTCTATCCAAGATAAAAATGTAAATACGCCTGTGCATACAAGGAGTGCAAAGAGGGCAAGGTTCACAAGACGTAAAAGAGCTGGCTGTACTTTCATGCTAAAACTACCGAAAAAATATAATCAATTTATCACAACCTCACGAATAACGCAAATGTCCAAGTGATAAGTTGTTGCTAAAATATATCCTTGTCTTATACAGAGAAGAAAAAAGAAAAAGGAGAGGCTATGACAAACCCAGAAAATCAAGCCCCAGAAGAAAATAAACCCGATCAGGTAAATAATCAGGTGCCTCCAGAAAATCCGATTCCAAAAACTGAAGCACCAAAAAAAGAGATGCCCAAAAAAGAGTCAAATCCAGATCACAAAGGCTTCTTTGCGTTTGTAAGCGACAATTTGTGGGAATCTATCTCCTATGTAATTATGTTTGCCGGCCTCATACTCTCAATTTTCAATCCATTTATTGGCGGATCGCTAGTTGGAATCATCTTAGGAATCTATTTCTCACAAGAAGTTATCGATAGAGCTATGTCATTCAAAGACCTGATTATCAAAGAAGGCATTTTTCGCGGCTTCATAGTTATTGCAGCGGTATTAGCACTTTTTATTCTTGCTCCAGGTCTTGTTTTGGGTGTTATTATTGGCGCGTGGATTCGTCCATTTTTAGGAAATTCAATCTCTTCGCCATTTGATAAAGAGTAACAACTTCTGATATAGTGATAGGCATGACATATGCCTTATCACTTGATTCTCTAAAAAACTGGTTTTTGCAGCATAAGCGCGATTTTCCTTGGAGACAAAATCCAACGCCCTATCAGGTGTGGATCTCTGAGGTGATGCTGCAGCAAACCCAGGCTCTTCGTGTGGTTGATTTTTATAGGCGATGGATGCGCAGGTTTCCAACACTTATTGATCTTGCCCAAGCTCCTTTAGATGATGTGTTAAAGGTGTGGGAAGGCCTTGGGTATTATTCTCGTGCACGCACACTTCATGCAGCAGCTAAAGACATTGTCACTCGCTTTGGGGGTGCAATCCCCGAAGATGCAGATTCGTTAGCCTCAATTAAGGGTTTAGGCCCCTACACAGTGGGAGCAATACGCTCATTTGCTTTTCATAAAAAACATCCGGCAGTAGATGCTAATGTGGCAAGAGTTTTAGCGCGTCTTTTTGCACTTTCTGATGATATTTCTAAAGCCAAGACACTGCAAAAATTTAGAGAAGTTGCGCTACATATTCTGCCCGATCACGAGCCTCATATTTTAGCTGAAGCGCTAATAGAGCTTGGGGCATCAATTTGTAAAAAGAATCCAGACTGTGCCAAGTGTCCTTTAAAAAATGAGTGCCTTGCGCATCAACAAAATATGCAAAACGCATTCCCTGTTAAATCTCAAAAAACCATCTATGAATCACTCTATCGTGATGTAGCGGTCGTTGTATCAGATGGACATTTACTATTATCCCGCAAAAAGAAAGGGAAAGCTAGTACCGGCCTCTATGAATTTCCCTATTTTGAGTCTATAAGCGGGGGCAAAGATTCATCAGAGATTCAAGCATCTCTTCAAGAGATGGGCATAAACGCGCATTTCGAAGCTCACTTAGACGAAGAAAAGCAGTCATTTACACGCTATCGTATAGCCCTCTATCCCAAGCTTTTTTATGTATCACAAAAAGATGCGATTAAAGATCACGAGTGGTGCGATAAAAGCACCATTGAATTATTAACCTTTTCATCAGGCCATAAGCGTATCCTTCAATCGCTTGATGATTTCTTTGAGCCAAATTTTGAGAAAAAAATCTGAAAATCACTTATAAAGAGAATACCTATGAAAGAAAAGTCCGCAGTGTCTAAGTTTTTAACATGGTCTGCAAAAATGGCAGGTCAACCAAGCACGTTCATCTCCGCTCTTACAGTAATTGTCATTTGGCTAGTAGCTGGATTTTTTTTAGACTTTAATACGAACTGGCTTTTAATTTTGAATACCGTTGCGACGGTAAATGCAAGTCTTATGGTTTTTATAATTCAAAATACACAAAACAGAGAAAGCAAAGCTCTTCACCTCAAAATTGATGAACTTATACGGGTTACAAAAGAGGCAACCACAGAATTAATTTCCATTGAAGAAATGGAAGAAGAGGAGTTGGAAGCAATTAAAAAGAGAATATTTAAAAAATAGTTTTTAACTATCATGTTAGTGATTTTTTTTGTATGATTTTGCTTTTAACTAAAGCTAAGGTGCATATTATGAAAATAAATAATGTTCTTTTTTTAATACTATCTATGTTCTCATTTTCGCAATTACGTGCTGATCAGGCATCGATAACAGCAAAAATACAATACGTCCATGAATTTAATGACTTTGATCGTGGGTGCATTTTTACACTTACAGATAAATCTAAATGGGCAAGAGATTGGTACAACGGACCTGCCTACTATCCAGCTGCAGGCCAAACAGTAACGCTTATCCCCATGAGTGAAAGTGAGGCATTAGAAAACGCACATCCTCTCTACAAAAATCCACACTGGCTCTCAATACATCCAGCCCCTGGCATGGCTGCAATTACTATTGTGTATGTTGCCTACAAACTTTCAAACTAATGCCTATTTTGCTCTAGCCAGACATTCAAAGAGGCTGGATTTGATGAGAAGACTCTGGTCACTTGTAGGAACTGCATACCCGATCATCACATTGGCTATGTCGTTGAGAAAGTCATCTTGTTTTGCTTGCGGTAAGTGCGAAAGGTAGTTTACAAAGCCTTTTAGCCAAATGATAAGGGCTTCTTTATTTACAAATCGCAAATCATCATACGTTACATTAAAAAATACTGGCTCAAAACCCTGTTGTTGCAAGAGCGTGGTATAGTCATCGAGGGTATAGTAGACGCGCTGCTTGTGGAAATTGGGAAAGTCTTCTGCCCATTTTTCTGTTTTCACAAGCTGCTCACTAATATTTCCGACACTTGTGCCATCGAGGCCCGGTCCTACAAATAAGAGCATACCATCTGGTTTTAATGCCTGATGAATATTTTTAAGAGCCTGTTCCTGTTCTACACAATAATGCAAAGAGCAAAAAGCCACCGCGAGATCAAACTGTTGATAAAAGTTCATTGTGGCCATATTGGCCTGAATGAAGACAAGATTGTCTGCTGCAAACTCATCTGAGGCAAACTGGATCATAGTCGGTGAAATATCAAGACCTACTACAACTCCTTTGGTGCGAGTCTCGGCTATATCATTTGTGATTTTGCCATCGCCGCATCCAAGGTCAAGAACCCGTTCCTCTCCGTTCCACTTATATTTTTGCAGGGCATTTGCAGCCCACTGCCACTGCATACTCGAGCTTTTATTGTATCCTTTTGCATCAGTAATTCCTGCTGCTTGCATGAGAGATGTACAGCCTAAGAGAAGAAGAAAGAGAGTTTTCATAATGACCTATTTTGTTAGATCATTCTATATGGCGAGGGGTTTTTAGCGCTCGTTGATTTCTTGGAGCTTGAGGTATTTGTAGTAGTAGGTGTGGCCTTTAGCTTTCAAAAGCGGAGACCATGCGATTGATTTCGGCTGGTGAAATTTTATACTGTTTTGCGACATCGCGCCATTTTGCTGTTGCACTTGCTACTTCTTGAACAATCGATTCTCTTTCGGGTATGGTAAGGTCGTAATAACGGGACGTTTCTAAAGCTAAATGTAAAGAAGCTGTAGGGTCAGAGTAATCTATGGCAGTTGAAAGAATTTTAGGTCTTATATCAGCTGGCGTTGGATTTAGGTCATAGGCGGGCGACAGTCTCCAGCCTCTAAGGCCGGAATAGAGAAATGCATGATTTCTGAGATGATCATCTACGTTTGATATAAAAATGTTAAAAACTATGCGGCGCCATAGTGCATGAAGGTCTTCTTTAGGTGATGCGCTTAATTGGCGAATAGCATCACCTATTTCGAGATAACTATGCATGTGCCCATCTTGAGCCATGAGAGCGCTCATGGCAGAAAGAAACGGAATTCGTTTTCCATCTTTTCTATCAAATCTGCGAGAAATAAGAATTCTCTCTTTACCCACTTTTTCTAAACGCCATTCTGGAACAGCTATTTTTGCCATATCTGCAAGTGTTAAAGCAACTGCTTCCCAGCCAATTACATCAATTTCATCATTTTTTTTGGAAAATTTTGCTATAGCAAGATGGCCATCTTTGTCGCGTATGGTAGCCTTGGGGCGAGCACCACCTAGTGAAGATCCTGGAGCTAGCAGCAGTCGTAAATCTTCGTCTGATTCAGTATCTTCTAAAATGTTTTGAGATGCGTGTAAAAGCTTGTTGATGGAAATCAGTGGAGGAATGTGATTGATGCCTTCGTATGTTGTTAAAAAGTTTTCCGAGTTGGGGTATTTAAATCGTAATGCTCCTAGTCTAGCTTCATCATCAACCATAAGTAAAAAATCTATTTCGCCTAATGATCTTGCCTGTCTTTTTTCGTTTAGGGCGTTTTTTCTTTCGGCGCGACGCATAAGAGTTCGTCCCCAGCGATCTGGTGCGGAATCTTCAATAGCGCCAAAAAGAGGCTTGTCTTGAGATGCATGAAAAGAGCCTGGAGCAAGTTTTAAGGCAGGGTCTAAAGAAAATCGATTTTCTGAAGCCAGCCACAGTCGATCATATTCAAAAGAGCAACTTTCCTTGCCGTGTCGAGAATGTACCCAAAGGTCGCCTACTTTTGTGCTTATGCCGTCTAAATCTATGTATACGTGAATTTCTTTTTCCATAGCTACTGCCGTGTTTTGGGTATACGGATTCTTTTTGGGAGCTGTTCCATTTCCAAGTGTATTCCCAATTTATCAAATCGAGGATCTGTCAGGTCGCTAAATTTCTCTATCATACCCATAATAAATAATATGCGTACGTATGCGCCTATTCCAACACCTTCATCTCCTTTTTCGATTTTATCTAATGTAGTTCTGCTGATACTTGCCCTTTCTGCTGCAAGTTGCATAGGAATGCGTCTACGTTTTCTGGCATCGCGAAGGTCGCGTCCAAGCTTTTGCAAAGCCCGAGTAACGGGAATGGGAGATGATTTAGAGATCGGAAGAGCACA
>JAJFUY010000236.1 GCA_021372185.1 Chlamydiales bacterium
GCATTTTACATAGGCTTCATACTGGTAAAGCCGGACCTTGGGTAAATAAAGCAAACCTCAAAAACCCAACCCAGCCAGATGCTGTTAAAGAAGCTAAATTCATCTACGAGCTAGAAAAGTATAGAGACAGAAAACTTGCCAAGCTACTCCTTGGTAAAGAGCCAGAAGATAGACTCTCAACTAAAACACGCCTCCAGCACCTCTTGCTACAATTAGTGCATCCAGACCCCACCAAGCGCGGCACAGCACAAGAACACATGCTCACCATGAAGCAAATCCTCGCTGACTTTGAGCGCGAGCCTCAAGAGCCAGATACAATAAACACCTCTAACGATATCCAGGAGCAATCTTCGTTAACGATATCTGAAGACAGCACGCCAGAGCTTGCTTTCTAAGTGTTAAAGCCGTAGGTGCAATTTTATTATTAGCCCTTAAGTGGTAGCTTTATCGAGAACTACCCAATCAATTTATCTGGCTTTGTTTTAGAGCCCGCCAGGGCGACTGAGCGGAGCCCACTGTGACCGTAGGGAACGGTGGGAACAGACAAAAAAACCATCAGAGCCCGGTTGAGGGCGATTCAATTTTGGGATTCAATCGCCCTCAACCGGGCTCCAGGGAACTTTATAATTAGTCCCACCGTTCCCTGTGGTCACGGTGGGCTTCGCTCAATCGCCCTGAAGGGCTCCAAGACAGAACTCACTTTTTAAAGACAGGGTTCGGGCGATATGTCTTTTTCAAAGGCTATTTTTTCATAGCGTTATTTGTTGAGGAATTTGACGAGGTCGGATTTGATTTTGGCGTGGGCTTTGGGGTTAAGGTACATCATGTGGCCGGCCTCGTAGGTGTGTACCTGGAGTTTGTTGCGGAGGGATGGGTCAAGCTTTAAGTGTTTGAGGCTGTGGTTTGCCGCAAAGTATGGCGTAGCCAGGTCGTAAATGCCGCTTAGCACTAATACATTGAGGCTTGGGTTCTTTTCTATTAAAGTGCGCAGCCTTCCTGACATATATAAATAGCCAAGGCCAGCAGGCTGGCGATCTACGCTAAAGTTCCATGGGAATACAGCATTCGCGTTTAAAATGTAGTATGGGCTTGTTTTCTTGATCTTTAGCTCTTCATATAAATACTGGTTGAAGGCAGATGTAAAAGGCCCTGTGATAGCATCAAAGCTTGGGTCTACAAACATTGGCTCTTCTAGGTGATTTGTGTCGTAGGCAACATAGCGGCCATCAAAGCGGCCAATAACTTTAGATTCAGATTTTAAAAGCTCGTGATAAAAGTTGTTGCTGACAACACGTAGGTGGCTTGCTCTAATAAATTCAGATCGTAAACCGGTGTAATCAGCTAAGCGTCTGACTACTTTTTGATGCGCCTCTTTATCTAAGTCATCACCTAATAATAAAGCTGTAGCATAGTCATGAATGGCAAAGTGCTCTACTTCTTTTAGCAGTTCTTCTAAGGTCTTATCTTGTAAATGGCTAGGGAGCTTTTTGTGATACCACGCGCAAGCGGCATATGTAGGTAGGTTTACAATATAGGGTAAGTCATTACCATTACCAAAATCATAAGCCTGAAAATCAAGGCACATAGAAACGAGTATTATCCCATTCATATCTATAAACGATACATCGTGTAGGTAGTTTGCCAAACTTATAGCGCGGATTGTGCCATAGCTTTCGCCCATAAGGTATTTTGGAGACTGCCATCTATGAAAATGAGTAAGAAAAAGGCGGATAAAATCAGCAAAACTCTCGGTGTCGCCTTCTACGCTATGAAATTGGTTGGCATCAGCTCCTTGAGCTATTTTACTAAATCCTGTAGATACCGGGTCTATAAATACAAGGTCTGCTGTATCTAATAGCGTATAGGGGTTATCAGCATAGGTTGCAGGCGGTTTTGTAAATGTAGCATCGTTAACAACTACCTTTTTGGGGCCAAGTAGGCCCATATGTAGCCAAACAGAAGAAGAACCTGGGCCGCCATTAAAGCAAAACATCAAAGGGCGCTTTGCGGCGCTATCTGAAGACTGCTTTTTAAAGTAGGCAGTAAAGTACAAAGAGGCCTGAGGCTTCTCATCGGTGCTTTCAATAGGCAAGGTACCACAAATTGCGTTATATTCGAGCGTTTTGCCATTGAGCGGAATTTTGTATGTGGTGTTGGATAGCTCTTGTACTTCTCGAACTATTTGCTCAGGCTGTGTTTGGGGCTCAACATGTGCATGAAGTGCATAAACTGAAAGTATCATTGCAAGACAGATACGTGAAAAAGAAAAAGTCATAGCTAGTCTACCTCAAACGCGCTTATTTCAATGTGCAGTTACAATCCAGAAGATTTCGGATTTCTTCGCATTCTGGTACCTGATACATTTTCATGAGTGACTTTGCAACAAAAATATCGCCAAATACCGAAATTATGGCCTGTAAGATAGCAGGAGTTAGCTTAAATAGGTACGATTTCTCTTGAGAGCCTCGAGCACTGATTTTTGTTTGACTTTTAATCCATAATAGAAGAAAATAAAGGCAATTTTTTATTACAAATTTTTTTCTACACTTAAGTTTAGTCTTCGTCAATAAAATAGAGTATAAATGAGTAAAGAAGATACAGTCCGCATCGATGGTAGCGTGGAAGAACTCCTCCCTAACATGACTTTTCGAGTGCTTTTGCAAAACGGTATTCGCGTTACAGCATATCTGTGCGGGAAGATGAGAATGAAAAATATTAGAGTCTTAGTAGGCGATGTGGTGACAGTAGAAATGTCGCCTTATGACCTTACAAAGGCGCGAATCATTTATCGACAAAAATAACAATTTCGTAAGAGAGAGAGCTGCAAAACTGTACATTGTGATGCATTTGCAATTGCTTTAATTTGCACGCCTCGGTACACTCGACCCGCATTGTTAGAAATGTACGATAAATTAGCCCAGATAGCTCAGTGGTAGAGCACT
>JAJFUY010000239.1 GCA_021372185.1 Chlamydiales bacterium
CAAGAACCTATAATATTATTATTTCACCCACTGATAAAGCAATTCTAGGCACCGATTATGTAGTAAAAAACAACTACATTGGCACCAATATAAAAGGCACAAAAGGCTTTGGTGAGCGTAACGGCATAGGCGTGTGGGCATCTCAAACCACAGGGCTTACGATTGAAAATAATGTAATTTCAAGCAATGGCAAAGGAATTGTCGTTGGCTCAAATGGCTTTGGCAGCCTTGCTTGCGACAACACCACGATCCAGCACAACATCATTGGATTGGATGCAACGGGCAAAAGCGGGCTTGGTAACGAGCTGCACGGAGTACTTGTAGCATTTGCCAAAAATACCCTGATTTCACACAACGTGATTTCTGATAATGGCGGCAACGGCATACAAACTGGAGTTGCTGAGCATACTACAATTACTCACAACAACATTGGATCTGATAAAGAAGGCCGCCATAGAATTGGCAATGGCCATAATGGTATTCAGTTAGGCACACTTGTTGCTGCAGGCATTCCTTCAAAAGATGATATTGTCCAAGACAACCTCATCGTAGGAAACCATGCCAACGGCGTAGAAGTGCGCTCACGTGCGACAAATGAACTTATTGATCACAACTGCATCATTAAGAACAAAGAAAATGGCGTTCAGGTTCTTTGCTCTGACGCCATTGTAACCAACAACACCATCAGAGATAACGGCCAAAGCACCGTTGTCATTGCCGGCGTTGTCACAAGCCCGTAATCCTTCCCCACCCTACCCCTGGTGTTCATTTTGAACACCAGGGGTTAAAGGGGCCGGACTTTGCAATTACGCGATTTTTGTTATCACTTCTTTTGGAATAAAATACCTTTTTAACCCTTCCTTCCAAGGTATTGCGCGTACATGATCCCATTTTTTTTCAAAAGGATCGTTTGAAAGGCAGATGGCTTCACAGTCCGGAAAATCTTTTGTGATATGCCAAAATGAGGTAATATCCTCTTTGCTGATGCTGGAAGTACTTTTAATCTCTATAAATAAAAAGGGTAGGCCTGGGCGTTCTACAACAAGATCAACTTCAACGTCATCTTTTGTTCGCAAATAACTAAAACGATATTCATCGAAAAAATAACTACTTAATTTCATGCATTCTAAAATTACAAAATGCTCAAAGGCATCACCATAGGCAGTGTTTCCAGGTATATATGGAATCGAAAGACGTCTACTTAGGGAACGGGTCACGCCGGTATCAAAAAAATAAAACTTTGGCTTACTGCTTAATCTTTTACGGAATGAATGCTGAAAGCCGTTTAGTAAAAATCCTAACATCGTATCTTCTAGAATGGTATAGTAATTTTCTACTGTTTTGTGCTCTACACCCACATCCTTAGCGATATTAGAGTAATTAATAATTTTTCCATTCATCTGAGCTGCTACCTCAAGAAAGCGTCTGAATGGATCGAGTTCTCTAATGAATTGTTCTTCCCATACCTCTTCTTTGAGATAGGTGTGAGCGTAGGTTTGAAGGTATTTTTTACGATAATTGTCCTGTTTGTACTCTACAATTTTCGGTAGCATCCCCCACTGCAAGCGCTCTTCCAGAGAAGAATCTGCTTGCAATTCATCTTGTAGTTCAAAAATACTCAAAGGATGAAGATGGTACACAAATGCACGCCCGGCAAGCATATTTGCGCTCCCTCTCTTAAGTTTACGAGCACTTGAGCCAGTTAAAATAAAACACTTATCCGTTGTTTCAATCAGTTGATGTACAACGTCTAGAAGTTTGGGGATTTTTTGAATTTCATCAATGATGATGTGTGTTTTTTCTTTAGGCAAAGCTAGTGTAATATCTTTTAGTTCATCTGGATTTCGTGAAAATTTATCTTCATATCTCGCTTCTAAAAGATCAAAAAAAACAGAATTCCGTCCATCGAATTGATTTTTAATAAGCGTACTTTTGCCCGCACCACGAGGTCCAAGCAGAAAAAAGCTATGATTTTTAGGTAACTGCAGTAATCGTTTAAGAAACATACCATCCTCCTGAGCCGCCAAATTTATACCGTACTACCAAAATGTACGCCATTTTGGGAATATTGTCCAATAAAAGATGGTGTGTGGTAACAAAAATTCTTGAACTGCTTGGTAGTTATTAAAAGGATAAAACAAAGATTCCCTCAGAGAAATATGAATCACTGCTGCGAGCAAACTTAAACGACTTAAATCTCTTACGAGTGTAAAACGAAACAGCCTCTCTCATTTTTGAGAGAGGCTGTGTTGTTTATTTGTCAGCTTTGAAGACTTCTTGGTAGTCGATGGCAAAGGCGGCAAAGACTTTGATGATGTCGGGGTGGATGGCTTGGTGGTCTTTTACGACTACGTCCCAGTAATCAATTTGGTCTGGGATGAAGTTGCGGGTGAGGGTGGCTATTGTCTGTGTCTCTTTGGCTGGGTTTTTGATGGTAAAGCCGGCGTTTGAGAGGTCTAAGTAGGCAATGCCTACCTTTTGGCCGTCGGCGTTATAGATGCTGTATTTGGCTGATGCGCTTGTTGCAAATTGGCCATCAATCATGCCAAGGTAGTTGTTGTTGGCATCGTATATGTCAAATTCTGCAGCCCATGTGCGAAAGAGGCCAAGAGAGAGTATACGCGAGATGCCTGTGGCAGTTTTATCGCCGTTTTCATCATACACATCGTAGGTGTCTCGTAGGTGCTTTAGAAGGCGTAATGAGCTTTTAGTAACGTAGCCAAACTGTTCGTCATTTGAGTAAAACTCAAATTCTGTTGAAAAGCGATAGTCTCTTTGGTGTACTGCAAAGGCTAATTTATTATCTACGGCAGCATCTGCACCTGTATGAGCTATAAGGCATACGAGTAAGAGAAATAGTTTTTTCATTATTGCATCCAGTTTGTGTGGATAAATTCGCCACGTGGTTTGTCTATACGCTCATAGGTATGGGCGCCAAAGAAGTCGCGCTGGGCTTGGATCAAGTTAGCAGGTAGGCGTGCACTTCTATAGCCATCAAAAAAGGCGAGGGCCGTTGAAATACATGGCGTTGGTATGCCGCACTCAGCTGATAGCGATACAATTTTTCTCCAGCCTTTTTGGGCGTTTGAGAGCTCTTGTACAAAGTAAGGTGCAAGTAACAGCGACTGAAGATTTGGGTTTTGCTCATACGCTTCTTTAATTTTACCTAAGAAGGCAGAACGAATAATGCAGCCGCCTCTCCACATGAGGGCAATAGCGCCAAAGTTTAGCTTCCAGCCATATTCTTTTGCCGCTTCTCGCATGAGTAAAAAGCCTTGGGCGTAGCTGATGATTTTTGAGGCATAAAGCGCCTGTTCAAGGGCTGCAACACACTCTTCTTTTTTCATTGATACGGGTGATACATCGCCTTTTAAAAGAGTGCTTGCCTGCTTTCTTTCATCAAGCATAGAGCTTAAGAATCTGGCAAAAACAGCTTCACCAATAAGCGTCAGTGGCATGCCCATGTTAAGGGCATCAATTGCTGTCCATTTGCCGGTGCCTTTTTGGCCCGCTACATCTAAGATTTTATCGACAAGAGGGGAGCCATCAGTATCTTTGGCTTTAAATACTTGAGCTGTAATTTCAATTAAGTAGCTATCAAGTTTGCCCTTATTCCAGTTTGAAAAAATCGTCTGGAGCTCATCACTTGAGGCAGTAAAGCCGCGCTTCATCAGGTCATACGTCTCAGAAATAAGCTGCATATCGCCATATTCAATGCCATTGTGCACCATCTTTACATAGTGGCCAGCGCCATCTTCTCCCACCCAGTCACAGCAGGCCTCGCCATTTACTTTTGCAGCAATAGCCTGGAAGATAGGCTTAACAGCAGGCCATGCTTCAACACTGCCACCTGGCATGATAGAGGGGCCAAAGCGTGCGCCTTCTTCACCGCCTGATATGCCAACACCTAAAAAGTGAAAGCCTTTGTCTTTTAATTCTTTTGTGCGGCGGTTGGTGTCAAAGAAGTTGCTGTTGCCTCCGTCGATGATAATGTCGCCCGGTTCCATAAACGGTAAGCACTGGTTGATTAAGTCATCAACAGGAGCGCCTGCTTTTACCATGAACATCACGCGGCGTGGGCGCTTGAGGGTCTTAAAAAACTCTTGCATGCTGTGTGTGCCGACGATGCTTTTGCCTTTAGCCTCAGCTGCCATAAATTCATCAACTTTAGATGTCGTGCGGTTAAAGACGGCTACAGTAAAGCCATGATCTGCCATGTTGAGTACGAGGTTTTGGCCCATAACGGCTAAACCAATCAGTCCAATATCAGCTTGTGGTTGCATATGTATCTCCGGTAAAAGTTGTATCTAAAATACCTGAATGGCGCTCAAGAATAAAGCAAAAGTTGTCCCTGGCGCGAATTGAACGCGCGACCTGACGCTTAGGAGGCGTCCGCTCTATCCACTGAGCTACAGGAACAATAAGAATTTTAGGGCGCTTTCACCAATCTTTTCGTTTTTTCATAAACCCCCTAATCGAGTGAGTATGTGGGTTTATGAAAAAACGAAAATCTTAGCAAAATCGCCCAAAAATTCTCAAGCTATCGAGGTTTTAAAAATTCATTCTTTAAGTTTATTATATCAGCATGAAGTCGCGCAGCAATTTGTAGTGAAAGCGTTTTGGGGTCAGTTTCTTCAAAATCTGATAAGTAAATGGGTTTGCCGAATACGCAGGCTGTTTTGGCAGCAAAAAGTTTTGGGTATTTTCTGCCTTTTGGCCACGCTTTATTGCTGTTATGGATATAGGTGGGGATGATGGCAGCACCAGATTTACGAGCGAGCATGCCAATACCTTGCTTAAATTGGCCAAGTTCGCCGTCAGTGCTTCGTGTTCCTTCAGGAAATATAAGAATTTTTTTGCCTTCAGCAAGTAAGCGGCAGGCAAGCTTGAGTGAGCTTGTGTCGTTTGCTCCCGTAAGTGGATGGGCATTGAGGCCGGTAATAAGTGGCTTTAGTAATTTGACATCAAAGAGTGTTTTACGAGCCAAAAAGTGAATAGGTTCTGGCCATGAGATGGCCACAAGTGGTGGATCAAGAAATGAGGCATGGTTTGCAGCAATAATCGCGCCTTCTGGATAGACAACGCCTTCAGGTAGTATGACTTCGTGGCCGTAGGCTATCTTAAAGAGGCCTTTTAAAGAGGCGCGCGATAGTGTGTAAAAAAAGCTCATGGATTAAGAGGCTTGTCTTGAAGTTCTTTTGTAATATTCACAATCTGGTTTACTACTTCATCACATGTAAGAGCTGAGGTGTCGATGATGATGGAATCAGCTGCTGGCTTCATAGGCGATAAATCGCGGCTGGCGTCATATTTATCACGTCTATCAATGTCAGCTAAGATTGAATCTAAGGTAATAGTGATATTGCCGGGGTCTTTTGCTATAAGTTCGTTATAGCGCCTTTTAGCTCGTACCTCAAGGGATGCTGTAAGAAATATCTTTACGTCGGCATCAGGAAATACCACTGTGCCCATATCTCGGCCTTCAAAGACTGCATTTACATCTTTAGAAAGTGAGCGCTGGATAGATACAAGTGTGTTTCGGACAGATGACATGGAAGCAACTTTAGACACAAAGTCAGTGACTTCTTTTGTGTAAATTTCGCCAGAGACATCTTCTGAACCTAAGAAATAGTGTTTTTCATTAAAGCGGCTTTCAATGCGAACTGGATGAGCCAGTAAAAATGCATCGAGTGCCTCTTTATTATCAGGATCTACTTTGTATTTAATGAGTCCGTACGTCACTGTGCGGTACATGGCGCCAGTGTTAAAAAAGGTAAATCCAAGCTCTTCGCTTAAATTTTTTGCGACAGTAGTTTTGCCAGTTCCGGCAGGCCCATCAAGTGTAATAATCATAAACGGCTCCTCAGCCAAAGGTAAAGAAGGGGAGTTGTAAAAATTAGAGAGTCAACAACATCCAGCATGCCACCAAAACCAGGAAGTTTGCTTGAGTCTTTTACTTGGGCATCGCGCTTGATTAAAGATTCAGCTAAATCGCCAATTTGTGAGACTACTCCAATGGCAATACCAAGCAATAGACCTTCGGTAAGTGTGATACCTAATGAGCTAAAGTCATCGCGTGTCTGAAAGTAGGCAAAAAAGGCAACGCTTGTTGCAATGCTGCCCAAAAGACCGCCAATGGCCCCTTCTACAGTCTTTTTAGGGGAGAGCTTTGGGGCAAGCAGATGCTTTCCTGCGAGCTTTCCTGCAATGTAGGCTGTGGTGTCAGCCATTTTTGTTGTAACCAATAAGTAGACAAACCAGGCCGAGGAGCCCATAAAGTTCACGTCGAGTAGAAAACTTAAAGGTAGCGTGATATAGGCTATACCAAAAACGGTTACGGCTAGATTGCCAATAGAGTTTTGATACTTGGCAAAGTGCGCAATACATGTGCACGCTGTAAAGAGAAACAAAAATGGCAACGCAAGTGATTGAAGGCCGAGTGCATAGTACACAAAGTAGTAGCCAATAGACAAAGTAACTGGCAGCTTGATAAGCGGCTCGAAGCCTTTATTTGTGCTCAGCGTATAGTACTCATAAAGGGCAGCGCCTTGTGATAGGGCTATTGTGAGCACAAAGAGGTAATCAAGTGGGCTTGTGTGAGAAAAGTATATGACGAAAGCTGAATACGCAATACCAATAAAGCTCATAAGCGAGCGCTGCTGAAAGTTGTTAAGACCAGAGATGTTCATTTCTATGTACGTCCTCCCAGACGTCGTTCTCGTGTTTGATAATCACGTACAGCCTGTAATAGGTGTTTATGGCTAAATTCAGGCCATGCAATGCTTTCTATATACACCTCGGCATACGAGCTTTGCCAGAGCAAAAAGTTACTCAGGCGTCTTTCACCGCTTGTACGAATGAGAAGATCGGGATCTTGCCATTTTGAGGTATCTAGGTGTTCAGAAATCATTTTTTCTGTGATAAGTTTGGGGTCAATGTTCTTGGCAAGGATTTTGGCTACAGCGCGGACAATCTCGTCTCTTCCGCCATAGTTTATGCCAAGGACTAAGTCAAATTCTGTACAGTTTTTTGTAGCAAGCATTGTGTCATCGAGTATTGCTTTTACACCTGAGGGGATTTGGTCGAGGTTGCCAATGGCGCTTAAGCGGATATTTTCTTCGACAAGCTTTTGCTGGTACGCGGCAAGGTAGCTCAAAGTTAACTGCATGAGGCTTTGTACTTCAAGGGGTGAGCGTTTCCAGTTTTCTGTAGAAAAGGCATAGAGGGTAATTACTTTGACGCCAAGCTCTTTTGCAGCACGCACTATATGTACAACCTGCTCATAGCCTGCCTGGTGGCCTTTAATCATAGGGAGCATATTGCTTTCAGCCCACCGTCTATTGCCGTCTGGGATAATGGCTATGTGGTGGGGGATGTGTTTAGGATCCAGAAGTGCCAGTTCTTGGGGTGAAAAAACAGGGTCAATTACAGACCTATTTACGGCCATTTTTACGAGCTACCTTCTGAGAGTTTTAAAACAGACATAAAGGCAGATTGGGGGATATTTACCTTACCAATTTCCTTCATGCGTTTTTTACCTTCTTTTTGCTTTTCCCAAAGTTTTTTCTTACGCGTAATATCACCGCCATAGCATTTGGCAGTAACGTTTTTGGTAATAGCGCGGATTGTTTCTCGAGCGACTACTTTTCCGCCGATTGCAGCTTGTATTGGTACGCGGAAGAGCTGCTGTGGGATCACTTCTGCTAGTTTTTCGCAGATAGCACGGCCGCGGCTTTCGGCTTTAGAGCGGTGTATAAGGCAGCTGAAGGCATCTACTGGCTCTTCGTTTACACGAATTTCTAGTTTGATGATGTCGCCATCTTCATAGCCATCAAATTCATAGTCAAATGAGGCATAGCCTTTACTTACAGATTTTAGTCTGTCGGCAAAGTCGGTTACAATTTCGTTTAATGGCAGCTTGTAGGTAACCATGAGGCGTTTTGGATCAAGTGTTTCCATCTTGACACAAGTGCCGCGCTTTTCCATTGCCAAGTTCATAACGGCGCCTAAGTAGTCTGCCGGCACGATGATGTGTGATTTTACCCAAGGCTCTTCTACCCAGCTGATGTGAGACGGGTCAGGATAGTGGGCAGGGTTATCAATCTGTACTACAGAGTTATCATTTAAGATGAACTTATAGATAACGCTAGGGGATGTTGTGATGATATCTAAGTTAAATTCACGGCTAATACGCTCTACAACAATTTCTAGGTGTAAAAGTCCTAAGAAGCCGCAACGGAAGCCAAAGCCAAGTGCCGTACTACTTTCTTGCTCAAGGTGAAGCCCAGAGTCATTTAGCTGCAATTTGGCTAGTGCATCTCTAAGTGGTTCAAAGTCGGTAGAATCCATAGGATAGATACCGGCAAAAACGACAGGATTTTTTACTTCAAAACCAGGTAGGGGCTCTTTTACAGGAAATTTAAGAAGCGTAACTGTATCGCCAACTCGTACATCTTTTGGATTTTTGATGTTCGCCACAAAATAGCCCACTTCTCCGGTGCGAAGAGCGTCTACAGGCTTTTGCTGGGGCGAAAAGATGCCAACTTCGTTAATTTCGTATGATTTACCCGTGCCCATTAGCAAAATTTCTGATCCGCGCTTCATTTCACCTGATAATATGCGAATATAGACCATGATCCCGCGGAAGTTATCAAAGTGAGAGTCAAAGACTAAGGCTTTAAGAAGGTTGTCTGTACTTTGTTCTGGAGCTGGTATGTGGGTTACTACACGCTCGAGAATGTCTTCAATGCCAATACCAGTTTTAGCAGAACAGGTAATGGCTTCTTCTGGAGATACTGCAAGGGCTTCTTCTAGCTGCTGTAATACAGAAGGAAGGTCAGCTGTTGGCAGGTCAATTTTGTTGATGACGGGGATGATGGCAAGGTTTCTTTCTAGTGCTAGGTGCATGTTAGCCAAACTTTGGGCTTGGAGACCTTGGCCTGCATCTACTACTAAAAGAGCGCCTTCACAGGCGGCTAGTGACCGGGATACTTAATAGGTAAAGTCCACGTGGCCGGGTGTGTCAATCAGGTTCATCTGATACTTTTGGCCATCTTTTGCTGTATAGTACATGGTAACAGGGTGAGCTTTAATGGTAATACCGCGCTCGCGCTCGAGGTCCATGCCGTCTAAAACCTGCTCTTGCATATCACGTTTTGATATGGTGCCGGTGAATTCTAAAAATCTATCTGCCAGAGTCGATTTGCCGTGGTCGATGTGGGCAATGATAGAGAAATTTCTTATATGTTTTGTGTCATGTGTAGTCATAGCCAGGCAGTATACCTAAATTCACAGGTAATTTGCATTAACTAAAAATTGCCTGCATTCGTAACATATTAATTATAAATAAGTTAAAGTTTTGTAAATGTTTTATTAAAGTTTAAATTTGAACTTAAATTTCAGAAGGCGTAAGATAACGATTAGAGGGAAAGTAGGATTCCGTGCGTGGTGCATGGCATGCTGATGCATCTATACAGTTACTAGCAAGATGGGAGAATATTATGCCAAAAGGTGGAACTGCAGACTTTAAAAACATCCGTGTTGGTGATACTGTTGCCGGAACAGAAGGTGCAAACGAAGTTATTTCTGCTCAAATAAAAGATACTTTTAAACAGATGTATGGAGCCATACAGCAAGGCATTATGCCCAAACAGATGCTCCATATAGATGATAGTACGCTTGAAAGTATCTATGCACAAGCCTATCAGCTCTATAATCAAGGTAAATTTAAAGAAGCATCATGCTTTTTTGTCATTCTTGGCTTGTTAGATCCAAACCAAGCCAAATACCAATTAGGCTCAGCTGCCTGCTTGCACCGTTTGGGGCATTACGAAAAGGCGGGCCAAGTATATCTTATGTGCTCAGCGCTCGATCAAAAAAATCCGCTCCCACAATTTCATGCAGCCGATTGCTACATCAAGCTAAGCGCTTTTCCAATAGCCGAGCTATGCCTAAAGAACGCTATAGAAATCTGCGGCCAACAAAAAGAATACGAGCTTGTCAAAGAAAGAGCCCTCCTCATGCAAGCTGCCGTTAAAGAGGAATTGGCTGAATTCATCAGAACCCACCCTGATGAACCCACCGAAGAGAAAAAATAATTGACTATTATGCATGCAGTCGGATACGAAGGTAGGTGTAGTAAAAACCTATTTAGTGAGGATGATTGTATGAGTATTCCTAGATGTACATATGGTGTACTTCCAATTTTATTAGAGAGTATTGAGAATCAAGTTACAGAAATTGATGCACAAAAAGAAAATGCAACTAACAGAATGAAAGCTGTTGCGTATCTTGCTGCAACTGTTGGTGTATTAGTGCTTGGC
Source organism: Chlamydiales bacterium (assembly GCA_021372185.1). Taxonomy (GTDB): domain Bacteria; phylum Chlamydiota; class Chlamydiia; order Chlamydiales; family FEN-1388; genus SZAS-7. The sequence continues at coordinate 10,323 of JAJFUY010000239.1, forward strand.
GCAATTGATGAAGTGGCTCACGTAGCACTTATCGCCTTAAAAACTATTCCGGTATTTCTTAACGTAACTGTTATTAGATTAGCCGGCTATAGCGATAGCATGCCTGCTGCATTGTCAGGAACTGACTATATTGGCCACTTTAAGAATATTGCCCGCACAATATTCCTACAAAGTAATGCTATTGGCACATTTTTCACATTTGTACCTGGCGTAGTATCAACTGCCGGACGTGAAATTGGACACTTTCCTGTAGTAGTGGATCAAGATCCAACTGTTTGTGAAGCAAACTAAGTAGTTAATTTGCATAAATTGCGAATTTTCAAGAAGGACGATGCGTAATAAGTATCGTCCTTTGTCATTATCGCGCGTATAGGGTATGCTTTAGTACATGAACAGCTTTTGGAATGACCTCTATTACGAAGACATCCATTTTCGTGATAATTTACAGTTTGAGTTAGAGTCTGATTTTGCCCCTATACGTAATCTAGAGCAAAATATCTCTACCCAAGAATTTTACTTTTTTATTCCTGCAGCGCTCCAAATTGATACCCACACATACTCTAAAGAGCAGTTTTATAAAGATAGAACTAACCTCATACGCTACAAAACTCCTGAATTTACCTTTCATGACCTCATCAACAAAACAAATACTCAATCGCCTCTGATGCGTATTGAGGGTATGAAAACAGCTACGTTAAGTCCTGATACTGTACTTGTTATTCAAGATGAGCTTAAGCTGCTTGGCAACATTGTAAGAAGTGCTTTAAGGCGTGGTGTAAGAGAGCTTTTACAGTATTTAGATTCTCCCCAAAATAGAATCGGCAAAGAGCGCCTGCAAGATAGAGCAATCTCTTTTTGCAACGATGTTTCTTCATTTAGAGAGGTGTTTTTACATATCCAAGAAGAGTGCCTTCAACACTGGACGGGAGATCCGTCTGAGGCCTTTATGTATGTTGATGAGTACATTAGTACATCAATAGATTACTACTTCACAGGGTTTTTAGAGTACTTACGTGCTTCTAAGGTTGAAAACATTCATGAAATTGACCAAAAGATATGTGAAATCATCGCCAAAGAAAAAAAATATCGCCAACAACACTACCTAGAGCCTAACGAATTAGAAGATGATGACCCTGCTGTTAAAGAGGGGATTTTGTATCACAAGGGTCTATTAAATAAATATATCTTAGACGTCCTTCTACTAAATTTAGAACGCACTTCCTGGTCAGATAAGTATGGGAGCTTTGTAGCGGGCCTGGCAGCTGGTATTGCCATGCTTGTGTACGTGATGCTGATATTTTTGAACGTGCCAAACATGGGCTTTAACTCACTTCCGTTTTTACTTTTTACTGTGGTTATTTATGTATTAAAAGACCGCGTAAAAGAAAGCCTAAAGGTGCTATTTCAGAAACGCGCAGTAAAATGGTTCTCTGATTATACCACGCAGATAAGAAGCCCAAACGGCCAAAGAGTACTTGGAAAACTCAAAGAAATTTTCTCGTTTTTGCCTGAACAGGCAGTTCCAGAAGACATTTTACATGTACGCCAAACGCTTTTTAACACCGATGTGTTGCTCTTTAAAAGACGTGAGACTGTCTTTTATTACAAAAAAGAGATGGAGCTTGGCATGAGTGAAGAGCTAGCAAGAGCACGCCGACATAAGCTCCACGACGTATTTTTATTTAATATTCACCCTATCTTAGAAAAAGCAAGCAATCCATTTGAGTCATACCTCAACTTAGATCCTGATACAATGGAAATACGCCAAGAGGTACTTCCTAAGGTGTATCACATCAACATAGTGATTAAAAATACCTATAGCGAACCTGATTTACAAAAGAAGGTATCGCTCAAAAAATTTCGCCTTATCATAGACAAAAATGGCATCAAGCGCGTTGAAACTGTTTCAGAACATGATTAAGAACGGACCATTGCATCTAGCAGTACTTCAAGATGATTTTGCAGCAATAAGCCTTCTGAAACATAACCAAGATTTAGTTACCCGCAAAAACGCACAAGGGCTCACCCCCTTAGAGCTTGCGCTACTTTTGGGTAAACATAAAGCCGTATCAATCTTATCTCCATGTATCTATCCCCCAATCATGATTCAGAAAAAAGGGGAGGATGATATTGGGTATTACAATAGAGATGAGTTTGAGAAGTTTTTTGGTATCAAATACCTCCAGACTCCATTTTTTAATTCATATGAACTGCTGCAAGAGATGCAAAAAGCCTGTCCATGGATGCTTTTGCACACTGTTGTAGGAAGAGAGCATCGAAGCCTTGGCGCCCTTTTACATAAACCACTTTTTTCAGGCCGAATAGCTCCTGTAGCTATACGCTGGATAGATGACGAGATGGGATATGGATTATTTAGCCAAAATCTCATTGCAAAAGAGGCCTTTATTGGTCAATATACGGGGCTTGTGCACAAAGGTGGCAGATTTGGCAAAAAAATGCTAAATGGATACTGCATACGTATACCTACAAAATTTTGGTCGTTACAATATTTTGTGATGGATGCGCAAAATGCAGGAAATGAGCTGAGGTTTGCTAACCATTCTGATGCTCCAAATATTCGTCCCTTTTGTTTGATAGATCGGGGCCTTGTGCACATTGGTTTTTTTGCTTTACGCCAAATAGAAGTAGGTGAAGAGCTTACTTTTGATTATGGCAGAGCTTACTGGAAATATCGTAAAAAAAAATAGAGAGGAGCTTTTCCATATGTATAAAAAATTAGCAGCGGTTTTTATTTGCCTTTTGGCACACTTGTCAGGTACAGAATATATTTGTTCACAACCTATCTTAAGCCTACATAAAGAACCAAGGGAGCTATCAGAAGTGGTGTCTCAGGTTATTTGGGGAGATTCTGTAGAATTTGTACCTGTAAAAGCAGTAACTAACGGCTGGATAAAGGTTAAAGCCGGTGACTCTGCAATTGGTTGGGTACCAGTTTCAAGCCTTTCTTTGCCCACAACTATTTACCCTAATCCAAATAACGCAAGCCTTGTAACAAGCCGCATGGCGCATGTCTATTTAGTGCGTGATGTAAAGACCTATCCTCCACTTTTAACTCTGCCATATGGAGCGAAATTAGAATTAGCAAGCACGCAAGACGTAGTCACTGATAAGTGGGTGCAGGTAAGACTTATTGATGGGGAAGTAGCCTACATCCATCGCTCAGATATCTCTACTACACAGAAATATCTCTCTAAGCTAGAAATGGTTGCACTTGCTAAAAGCTTTATTGGCGTCCCCTATACATGGGGTGGAGTGACTCCTCAGGGCTTTGATGCACCGGGTCTTATGCACATGCTCTATCGCCAAATGGGTGTAACGCTAGCTCGTGAGCCATCAGATCAGGCTGCAATGTCAGAACTTACACAAGTTTCACCTAAGCAATTAGATATTGGCGATCTTGTGTTCTTTTCACTAAAAGATAATGGCCAAATCGACCACGTGGGCATGTATCTGGGCAATAATGAATTTATTCATGCAAGCGTCAAGAACTCACCCCCATCGGTGCAAGTTACTTCTCTAACCACACCATACTGGCAGGCAAGTCTCAAAAAATGCTGCCATGTTGAGTAATTTTATTTTTTACCGCTGAGATCACAGAGAACACGAGAGAGGTTTTATTCAACTAGAACCTCTCTTTTTTGCTTTTCTCTTGTGTTCTCATTTTTCTCTGTGGTAAATGTTTTAAATGCTTTGACAAATAAATTCTACTGTCATACGTTGTCCTTAACAACTAAAATTTAAGGAGCAAGTATGAACTTTTTGAGAAGAACCCTTACCGGCTTTGCCCTGTCGCTCGCGCTCACAACGTGCTTTGGGGGCCAATTATTTGCCTCTTCACATAGCTCAAGTTCGAGTGAATCTGATTGCTCTATCGGCTGTAGTGATGGCTCAGATTGCAAAAAAGTCTGTGTATCACGCGCATCGGTACGTGAGGGGTGCATTTTTGTTCCGGAAAGAACTGAAATGCAACTGGATGGTGAGTGTGGTTTAGAACCGGTACTTATCCCAGGAGCCAATTTATATTTCCGTGAACAAGGCCGTGAGCATGAATCAGGGCCCACAATCGTGTTTGTGCCTCCTACTGGGCTTACAAGCGATGTATGGCGCTGCCAGCAAGAAGAGCTTTCAAAATGCTACCGTACAATTGCTGTAGATTTACGTGGTACTGGTAGATCTGATGTTACAGATCCAGAGGCTATAGCCTATACTCACCAAGTATTTGCCAATGATATTTATGCCATGCTAAATGATCCTGTGTTACATGTAGGCTCAAACGTCATTATGGTAGGCTGCGAATTGGGCGGCTCTATTGGTATTGTCTACGCAGCAAGCTTTCCAGACGAGATATCAAAACTTGTGCTTGTAAATAGCGGTCCTGGGCTGTACTTTGTAAACGATTGTGCACTAGATCCGGCTTGTGATCAAACAATCCCATGTGGTGATGATGGTAGCTGCTGCGCAATAAATTGTGGCACTGTTTGCTGGCCATTTCCAATGATTACGCAAAATGACACCTACGAATCTTCAAATATTCTTCAATGTTGTACGTTTATCTGTTCAGGGGAAAATGAAGAAGAGTTTGAAGCTTGCTACGAACAGTGTGTTGTAGACTATAATGCGTGGGTCTTTCCTCGACGCTACTTAAATGAGCCATGTCAGCCTAAGTTGGCTAACCTTCAAGCTTTGTGTGTTCAGTCTTTTTCTGCGGCAACCATTTCTGGTGTAATAGAAAACATCATTTATAATGCCTGGTCACAAGACTTAAGACCATTACTTGATCAAATAGATGTTCCAACACTTATTTGCATTGGTACAATTGATGAAGCATTGCCAAACGGTGCCGGAATCTATTTAAACAATAACATCAACCACTCCAAGCTTGCTAAGTTTGAAGATAAGGGTCATCTCTTACAAGCAACTGCGTATAAGCAGTTCAATAAGGTGTTAAAAACGTTTGTTAAAAACCGTCATTTTCCAGCATTTATTGATATTCCCAATAAAGGGTGCTGTGTTTGTCCTTTGATCAAACCGGTTCCATTATTTAGATGCTCTGAAGGTTAATTAAGAAAAATTCTTACAATAAGGTTAGATACATGAGTACATTAAAAAAATCCTTCGCAACGCTTGCGATTTACAGTATTGGCAGTTTTGCTATGATAATTGGCACAAGTTCAGTCTATGCAAAAGACTGTAACTGGCGCTCACTTAATCATGATCATCATAATAGCCGTAGTAACCCGTGCGAAGATGTGATTAATACAACGAATGTTGTGAATTTGGTAGAACTATGGTCAGATAATTCTTCTGCTCCTGTTCAATCAGCACCTGTTTTTGAAGACGGCATCGTCTATTATGGTGATCTTTATGGGAATGTCTATGCTCGTAATGCGCAAGATGGCACCATTTTGAATCAAACGAATCTTGGTTCAAGTATTTATTCGTCACCACTTATCACAGATGGCGCCCTTTATGTAGCCACAGAAGACCTCGTGCTTTTTGCGATTGATAAGGTCACCTTCAATATATTGTGGAGTGTTGTAATAGATCCGGTAGCTCAAAGTACAGGACAAGGTAATGTGTATGCATCTCCTGTCTATGTTGATGGAAAAGTTATTGTAGGTGTTGCCTGTGATGAGTTTACTGAGACATCTACACTTGATGTAGAGGTGAGAGGCAGCCTTAATGCCTTTGATGCCATTGACGGCAGCCTTGTGTGGCAGTATGTTCCAACTCAAGATTCTGAAGGCTTTGGCGTTGGTTTTTGGTCAACTCCGGCTATTGATACAAAGCGTAATTTGTTGTTTGTAGGAACGTCAAATACAGTGACATTTCCGGCGGCAAAATTAAGCGACTCATTACTTGCCATCCACTATAAAACAGGCAAGCTTAAGTGGTTCCAGCAGTTTACCAAAGCTGATGTGTTTGGCATTGTTAATCCTACAGGTCCAGATAAAGATGTAGGTGCTAGCCCTAATTTGTTTAGCGTATCAGCTGGTGGCCATAATAGTGGCTCACACAAAGGCAAAAAAGATTTAGTTGGCGTGTGCAGCAAAGCGGGCGTCTATCGTACATTTGAGCGCTCATCTGGCAAACTTGTATGGGAAAGAACGATTTCTGAAACAGGAACTCGTACCGGTAATCCAAGTGCAGCAGTACATGGAGATACCATCTATGCTGTTTGTACTGAAGATCTTACGTACGCAGTAAATGGTCCTGATATAGTACAATTTGGACTTCACTGTAATGAAGAGGCCTTCTATGAGTATCTAGATGGTCTTTTTGAACAAAATACCGTTATTAAAGCGCTTGATGCCTGCTCAGGACACGTAAAGTGGACGGATGTATCATCTAGTACAACATTTGGATCGGTTGCCGAAGCCAATGGAGTGTTGTATCAGGTAAATGTAGATGGGCAAATAAGATGTTTAGATGCAAAAAGTGGCACTTTGTTAAATATAATTAGTGCCAATGGTCCATTTATGGTAGCTCCATTAATGGTAGCTGACGGTAAGCTCTTTGTGGGCGAAGGCTGGGAGTTTTTCTCTTCAGCAAATGGCATAGCAGTCTATGCCCTACCTTCAATGGTGCCAGTACCGCCACCTCTTTAAACGGCTCTTATGAGTTTAATAGAAGTGGTCTCTAGAGTCCATATATGGTTGTCGTGCAAGGGTTTACCTTGCACTTCAACCAGCATTCCTGGCATAAAGTGAAGCTTTTTTAGCGCCTGGTTTGTAAAATGCACATCAATCTTTCCCGTATCATCTACCAACAAAAACCCACCCGTTCCCAAAATTTGCTCAATGCGCCCCTGTACATGAACCGGCATGGTGCCTATTTTTGTGTGCTTTATGGCATCAACACTGGCAATATTGCATCCCCAGTAGGCATTTAGTTGCAAAGACGCCCCTATAAACACCAATAAAACGCACAGATTCATCATACAAAGACCTATAATATATTATTTAATCATAATTGTTTAAATAATATATTATACTATTTTATTACAATACTAATGTATATAATGTAATTAATGTATTGTTTGGAGTGTGAACGTCTGCCGAAGGCTTTGGAGTGCGGTAATTTTTTACCGCTCTTAATTTTTGATCACGCACTATATCTTTGATAGCCGCCAATACATACAATAGCCCCACGATATGAATAAAATGAAACGTGCGTGTACGTTGTGGAAGTTATTGTTAAATCCGTTTGTGGTCGAAAATTAAGAGCGGTAAAAAATTACCGCACTCCAAAGCGAGCTTACGCTCGCAAGCTGCAAATGTCCAAACTCTATAAAAAAACAAAAAACCGAATAGATCGAAGATCTATTCGGTTAGATTGCCGGTGGCCGGACTTGAACCGACACCTGGTTGCCCAGAGTAGATTTTGAGTCTACCGCGTCTACCATTCCACCACACCGGCGAAAGCTGATTGCTGCAAAAGAATACCCTACATTCTTATTATTTTGCGAGTTATTTGCGCAAGAGGCCGTGTGCAAGTTCTGGGCTAAAGGTTACGCGCTCATTTTTTTGCCTATCAAAGCGCACTTGGATGCTGATATAGGGATAGGGGTGGCGATTGTCGTGGTTGCGGCCTTCAGTTCTTTTAAATAATTTTATAAAAATTTCCTTATTAAGCCATGGGGCAGTGGAAACATCAGTTGGCTTTTCAAAGCGAGAAAACGTTTTGTACTCTTTTGCCGGATCATCTTTATAGTAGTTTAAAATAATTTCAATTATCTTCATCGGCTGTTCTTCTAGGCCTTGTACATAAAAGTCAACCTCTGCGCCCATTTGGTGCTTAGAGCTTGAGCCCTTGGGCGAGGGGTCCATAAATGCCTGGTGGGTGATACAACGGTGACCAGAAGAGACTATAACACTATTACCGGTTACATTTTGCACATGGTTGAGTATATCAAGAAGGATAGGATAGATAAATTCTTTACCATCACGTAAAGGAAGGCTATGTTTATCAGCCCCTGAGCAGTCGTAGAAGCGATTTATTTCTTTGCCATCTTTTGTAATGATGAGAGGGGGGTTGGCAAAATTACCTTTACAACGAAAGTACTCTTTTGTAATAGATCGAACACTGCCGCCTTGAGGCTGCCATGGATAGGGGGTTTGCTGCATTTTAGTTTGTGGGGGTATTTCAAGAGCAAATTCATCGCTCATACGCACCACATACACTCCTTGAGCTGTACGTAGGTCTGAATCTTGAGAACAGCTTGTAAGAACCAAAAGAAGTAACAATAGATACATTCGCAAAAACACTCTAAAAAAACTATCTAAGGCAGTATAATGAATCCCTATTTTTTGGGGTTATATATGCGTTGGATTTCTGAATTTCAGCTTTTTTTATTTGATTTAGATGGCTTGCTGGTAAATACAGAAGAACTTCATTTTGGCGCCTACAAGCGCATGGTAGAAAGACGCGGCTATTTTTTGCCCTGGAGTTTTACAAAATACTTTAGCATAGCCCAGCAAGATGCAGAAGCTCCCAAACGCCACATCTACCAAGAATTTCCTGAGCTTTTAAAAGAAGAGCCAAACTGGAGCGTCTTATACGCAGAAAAGAAAAAAGCCTTTTTAGAGCTACTAGAAACAGAATCAGCCCCTCTCATGCCAGGCGTAGAACAGCTCTTAAGCACGCTCATGCAATATGGTGTAAAAAGGGTTGTTGTTACGCACTCTCCAAGACATTTTGTAGATATACTTTGCGAAAAAAATCCCGTCTTACAAACAATCCCCAATTGGATTACACGTGAAGACTATGATATGCCAAAACCCGCGCCCGATGGCTACCTAAAGGCCATAGCCGAGTTTGCTAAGCCAAATGACAAAGTTGTGGGCTTTGAAGACTCATCCCGGGGCTTACGCTCACTCATGGCAACAAGCGCCACCCCCGTGCTCATAAACTCAATAGACGACGCGCTATGCGCTTCATCGCGTGCGCAAGGTGTGAAGGTCTTTTCCAACTTCTTCGAAGTTATGCAGCAAGACACGCTCTTAAGTTAAGAAAATTGTTTGAGAGTCCTTTAGGACGACTGAACGAAGCCCACCGTGACTGCAGGGAACGGTGGGAATAGGATACAATAAAAATAGAGCCCGGCTGAGGGCGATTCAATCACGAGATTCAATCGCCCTCAGCCGGGCTCTGATGGTTTTTTGCTTATTCCCACAGTTCCCTACCGTCACGGTGGGCTTCGTTCAGTCGTCCTAAAGGACTCTAAAACAAAAGATTTGGTACGAGCGCCCTTATTTGTAGAAAACCTTGTGAAGAAAGAGGCCTTGCGGGGGAGCAGCCATAGGAGCTTTACGCCTATCTTTGGCGGCAAGGATGACGGGAATGTCCGAAAGCTGTTTTTTACCTGATGCTACGTTTATGAGCATGCCTACGATGTTTCTTACCATTTTGTATAAGAAGCCATTTGCCTGAAAGACTAGCATGAGGCCGTTTTCTCGCGGTACTACATCCAGCTTTGTCATGGTGCGAATTGAGTTTTTGGCAGCAGCTCCTGTATGGGCCGCATTTGCAAATGAGCGAAAATCGTGTGTGCCCAAAAAGAGCTTTGCTGCCTGCTCTAAAAGATCACGATCTATTGTGTAGGGCACATGCCATACGTAATTTCTTTCAAAGGGCGAGGCATACGGCCCTAACACAAGATGATAGCGGTATTCCTTACCTATGGCGCTTTTTTGTGCATGAAAGCTCATTGGCACCTCTTCTACGGCTGATACTCGTATATCCTTGGGCAACATGCCGTTGAGAGCTTTAAAGAGGTGTTTTGGGTTTTGTTCGTTTGTGCACCTAAAATGAACCACTTGGTCTTCAGCATGAACACCGGCATCTGTTCTACCAGAGCCTACAATATTTACCTCTTCACGTACCAGCGTACGTACTGCATCTTGGATAAGTTGCTGTATGGAAACGATATGGTCTTGAATTTGCCAGCCACTATAGTTAGTGCCGTCATACATAACATGTAGTTTATATTTTTTCATGTGTCCGCGAGGTGCTTAAGAGACCGTCTTGCGCCTGTTCTTGAGGAAGAATTTTTTGCCAGATGGGTGCTTTAACCGGTCCCTGACGAGTAAGTGTAAAAAGCGCCACTTCTGGAGGTGCAAACCAACGAAAGGGAAATGTAGCTCCAAGACCGCGGTTTACATACAAATGGCGATGATCGATATGAAAGAGGCCACTTTTAAAGGCTTTATTTTTGAGAGGAGTTACTTTTTTCCATATGTAGGGAAGGTTTACTTGTCCGCCGTGAGTATGACCAGACAGGATAAGGTCTCCAGGATAGTGTGCAAGGGTTTCGTAAGAATCTGGGTTGTGAGAAAGTACTATGCCAGAATAGCGCATGTCATAGTTTGCAAAGGCTTCTATTGGTTTACACTGGCCTGCTATATAGTCTCCAAGGCCCGTAATATTTATGAGTGCATTGGCTTTACCAATCTGTATGGTTTTGTTGTGTAATACTGTGATGCCTGCATTAGTAAACAGCTCTTTAAGGTCTGTATGTTCTTCTATGCCAGCTCGTACAATAGCCCCTTCTTCTGTCTTGTCATTTACAGAAAAAAGGCGCTGAAACCCCCTCATAATAGCCGGGACTTGTGATCGAATCTTGCGAAAACGCCCATCTTTTCCAAGAGATACATATTCACTATAATCGTGGTTGCCATAGATGGCATAGGTGCCCATGGGGGCAGTAAGTGTCTTCAAAAATGTGCTTAGGCGTGATTTATCAGGCAGAGTGCTGTATGAGAGGATGTCGCCTGTGAATAAAATCACGTCGGGTTCTAGTGTTGCAATACGCTTTGTAACGCGCGATAAAAATGAACCGGAGATATCATCAGTAAAGTGTAAATCACTTATCTGTACAACTTTTAGGCCTTCTAGTTCTCGTGGCAGTTGTCCAATTGGTATAGTAGTGCGAGAGGTAAGAATGAGTTTCGGCTCAATGAAACGCGGCCAAATGCCAACGACTGATGCGATGCACCAAAGGTCCCAGAGACGTTCTATGAAGGCATTTGAGTTTTTAAGAGAAGATAGTTGCAAGGGCTTGTGGTTTCCTAATAAATCTGCCCCTAGTCAATCAGATTAGGGGCATGATTATACTGTAAGCAATTTTAAGCTTAGGTGATATGGGCAGATACTTTCTTCGTCATCTGGAACATATCGATCTGAGTTTTGCCGCCAAGAACCTTAGATAATTTCTCATCTGGGTTGATCATGCGCTTTGCCTTAGGGTCTTGAAGTTTGTGCTTCTTGATGTATTCCCAGAGACGCTTTGTAACTTCAGTACGTGGCATTGGACCATTCCCAACAACTTCAGCAAGTGTTGCGGATATTTGTACTGGTTTCATTAAAGCTGAAGGCTTCTTATCTTTTGCCATAGGTTTTTCTCCTCATAGGTTAAATAAAAACTGACGGTTAGTATGTTTTCTCTAACGGCACTTAATGTCTAGTGCTTTCGTTAAAATTGACCAAGAAAATGAAAAAAACGTGGATTTAACAATGAAATTTGTTACATTTTCCGGGGTAACACATCGTTTTTACGCGAGTTGTTACACTTTTACAGTCAAACAATTTAGGATTTTCACATGAAATGTGTATCAAAAAGAGCATCAATTTGGTCGTTCATGGTATTTTTACATTTTGGGTCATTAAGTCAGGGACAAATAATGAGTAGTGAAATTTCAGCCAAAGCCCTTACAGCCAATCCTGAGCTAGCAATAGACTCATTACAAAAGCAAATTCTAGAGCTTACTGGTCTTGAAGTGGAACTTGCCTCATGTTCCAATTTTGATGAAAAACTCAAAATTGTATCCGCAAATAACGGTGTACAGCAGTTTCTCAAAGAGAATCCGCCTATTGCCAACGCCATATCAGAGCTGCCAAAACCACATCAGTATGCAGTGCTTGCAGTTATTGCTCTACACCAAGGGCCGGTGATATTTGCTGAATGGAAAAATCTGCCGGATTTAAAAGCCTCGGTTACCGCTTTAGGCGATAAGCTCTTTGCAACAGAGCGCTTTTATGACTATATGGGGGGCGTTGCAGGCTATCATGTAAAGACTCTCCAGCTTATCTACGACCAGCTGGCCAAAAAACAAGATCCAGAATCTGCAAAACTTCTTTTGCCTCCGATAACAGATATTCGGACAGAAACAAGTGCACGAAGCAAAATGGTAAAAGATGGTGTTCACTCCATTAACGAGATGGCTGAACTATACGTTGTAGGTGGTGCAGGAGATAGATTAGCGCTTGTTGATGAAACAACAAAAATACCTCTTCCTGTAGCACGCTTACAGTTTGCCGGCTATTCGCTGATTGAAAATTTAGTACGCGACCTTGAAGCGCGTGAATATCTTGCCTACAAGATTACGGGTAAGCAAAGTGTGACGCCGATTGTTCTTATGACATCACATGAAAAAAATAACGATGCCCAAATTGCCAAGTTACTTGATGAAAGAGCCTATTTTGGCCGTCCTAAAACAAGCATTTTTCGCCTCTTGCAGCCAATGACCCCTGTTATTGCTATTGATGGTAAATGGGCGGTGAGTGGGCCCTGTGACCTTGTTTTGAAGCCTGGTGGCCACGGGGTTGTCTGGAAGCTCGCTGATGAATATGGCGCATTTGATTGGCTTAAAAAACATGACAGAAAATACATGATCGTTCGCCAAATTAATAACCCGCTGGCAGGTTTAGATATCAATCTCTTAGCCCTTGCCGGTTATGGCTATGCAAATAAAAAGGGTTTTGGGTTTGAATCGATTCCACGTCTTCCTGGCTATTCTGAGGGCATGAATGTCTTAAGAGAAACAGCAACAGGTAAAGATATGGCCTGTTCTATTAGCAATATTGAATATACAGAATTTGCAAAAGCTCGTCTTAACGACCCGCAATTTGCAGCTATTGCAGACTCGCCAGATTTTCCGGCCAATACTAATATTTTATTTGCCGATATTGACCGTGTGCAAAAGGCAACTAAAGTGCTGCCAGTACCAGGATACTTAGTAAATATGAAGCATCCAGTAGAAACGCTTCGTGATGGACAAAAGGTCACGCTGCCAGGAGCACGGCTAGAGTCTACCATGCAAAATATAGCTGATGCCATTACCAATACGTACAGCGATCCTGTAAGTACTAAAGAACTCAGCTCTCTTGATACGTTTGTGCTGCTTAACGATAGAGCCAAAACGATGTCGGTGACTAAAAAAGCTTTTGATGGAAAAGCCATTCAAGAGACGCCTGAGGGCTGTTTTTATGACTTGATGCAAGAGAATGTGCGTCTGTTAAAAAATCATTGTGGTTTTGTGGTTTCAGAGCTTACACCGCATAGCGACTACATTACAAATGGCCCTAGTTGTATTTTTGTGTACCATCCGGCATTAGGGCCTGTCTATTCTCTCATTGCCAAAAAGCTTTCTAAAGGCACTATCGCTCCAGGAAGCGAGCTCCAATTAGAAATTGCAGAAGCGGCAATCTCGAATGTGGATGTTGATGGTAGCCTCATTGTGACAGCAGATTGTGTAACAGGTCAGCTCAATAAAGAAGGTTTACGAGAATTTAGTGCTGATGTTGGACGCATTGTGATGAACAACGTAAAAGTAAAAAACAAGGGCATCAATAGAAAAGCTCCAAATTCCTACTATAAGCTGCGTATAACGCGCGATGAGGTGTGTCGTATACATTTGCTGGGCAATAGCGAATGCATCGCCAAGAACGTCGTTCTAGACGGCAATGTAGATCTAGTGGTGCAGCCCAACACCCGTGCCATCCTTTCCCAAGATGCAAACGGCAAGCTCATCGTAAAAGTTGAGGACATCAACACCCCCAATCCAGATTCCCTAAAATGGAACTACACTCTCGACAAGGACAACTCAATCGGATTATCCTCAAAATAAATCCGACTAACCTTGCGTCATTCGGCGCAAGGTGTATTTGTTTTGTTTTTGACCGAAGGTCTCTGGAGTGCGGTAATTTTTTACCGCTCTTAATTTTTGAGCACACACCGATTTAACAATAACTTCCACAACTTACACGAACGTTCAATACTTTGGCTAACCCACTTGTGTCATAGTGTGGGGCTATTGTATGTTTTGGAGGCTATCGTAGATAGAGTGTATGGTCAAAAATTAAGAGCGGTAAAAAATTACCGCACTCCAAAGAGCTTCGCTCAATGTGAGAGTGTGTGTGCTAAAGATACACGTGTGCCAAGGCACACGTGTAGTGAAAAAAGAGAACTTAGATTCTAGCGCCGAATGGGCGTGTGATTACAAGTGTGGCTAGTGCTAGAGCTGATACGCCAGCGGCACCAAGTACTACTTGTGATACAGTCTTTTCGCTACGTTTTGCAAGCACGAGGCATGAAATAGATAGACCAAGAAGACCAACGCCTGCACCTGTTTTGTTGTTAACTGCAGTCCAAGCTTTTGCAAGAAATGCCGGAGGTGTAACGCTTTTTACTTTTTGTACGATTGCAGAGAGGTGCGGTGTAACAAAACTTACTACGCGATTGCCTAGTGACAATACTTTACTTCCTGCGCTTGTAGCAGTTGTTACTGTAGCCGCTGCAAACTTACGGCACGCTTCTAGTGCTTGTTGACTAACTGATGTAATTGACATAATTGTACCTCAAGGTGAAATCTAATGTTTTTAGTAAATACGGCATTATTTTTCTAACAGTCAGCGAAATTTAAAAAACAAAGTTCGCTAACGTGTTAGACATTATGCCAAAGGTCATGAGATTTCGTATATGCCATAGGCTAAAAAAAAATCAAGACCTTGTTTTTTTATGACGCGGCCATAGTAGCATAACGGGCTTTAAGATCATATAAAGCACGCACTAATTCTGGCATTTGCATTCTTTTTTTAGGATTGGGCTCAAGTAGCCTTGCCATAATTCTAAAAAGTTCTTTTTCTTTACCTTCAGGAAGCTTTTTTGCCTCTTGAGCTATGTAAGCGGCCTCTTCTTTTTGAAGGCGAATGGCCGTTTCTCTATTTTCTTCGTGATCTTTCTTTTTCTTTAATGCGCGATAAGCCAATGACCCCCATGGAGTTGCTTGCTGTAAATATACCTCGTAAATGCATTCGCCCAAAGCATAGGCATCTTCAGCTTTGGCTAAAAAGAGGGGATCGCCCTTCATTCCTGGGTTTTCAAGTAAGTCTGGGGCTGTATAGCGTAAGGTCCCATAGCCTTTTGTCCTTTTACGAAGCTGGGATGACTTATCAGGTTCATAGCAATGGCCAAAGTCGATAAGTTTGGCAAATACTTGGCCATTTGCCCCTTTTCTGTACAATATGTTTTTGGCCTTTACATCGCGATGCACAATGCCATCCTCATGTAGCTTGAGGAGTGATTTACCTGCTATCTCAAGCACGTCAATCATATCGTCTATAGATATTTTTTTGCGCTTTTCTTCCGGTGTAAATTCTGTAAAAATATACAAGTCATGATCATACACTTCTTGAAGTAGGAGTGTCTTGGTTTCATCTGGTCTGTTTTTTGATTTATAGCGTGTCCAAGATATGACATCCCCATAAAGCATTTCAAACTCAAGCTCACTTGAGGGGATATGCTCATCTGGGCGGTTTCTCACGTGGGCAACACGACGTGCCAGGGCAGTGTCGCCTTTAATAGCCACCTCAATAGCATCTGATACGCGTTTAAAGGCGCCTGTTGCATCAAGTTCACCTTTGCTTTTACTTAAAATTGTAAAGGTATGACGCACTGGGTCTAATACGCAAGCGCGTGCAGTATTGAGCTCACTTGCCGTTTTGTAGATTACACGTGTGTTGGTAGCAAGTTTATTCAGCTGGTCTTCTGCAACTACACAAATCTTTAGCATCTCTAAAGTCTTTAATTTGTGGCGAGAGAAGGGGATTTTAGCAATAGCGGCTACTTCACGAGCTATTCTTGAAGCGTTTTTGTTTCCTAAATTTAGCAATGTTGTTACAAAAAAATCATGCGGTAGATCTGCTATTTTGCAGTCATGTGCAAGTTTAGATGAGAGCATCTCTGGTTTATTTTGCAAAACAGACTGCTGTATAACATACTCACAGTACGTTTTTTTAAATGTGTCAAAGGCTGATTTTGCTTTTGTTTCAGCTTTTAGCTTACTGTAGAGCTTATTTAAGTTTTTTTCTGCATGTGGATCGTGGTTTATGACTAAAGAAAAGAGTTCTTTTATTTTTACAGTGTCATTTGTATGAAGGGCGGTTTCCAAATCCTGAATCTGGCTCAAATGTTGATGAGAGACAGATTTTTCAAAAATCGATGCTGCGCTTTTTTGTAATATTTTATTAAATAGTATTGCGCTTTTGGATACAAGATGAGTCTTTTTATGTGATTTAGAGCATCCAAATAGTGGTCCAGCCACTTTGTTGCTCCTAACTGAACGTATAGCCGCCATATTATCTCCTAAATTATTTACGACCTGTACATAGGAAAATTATTGCTTTCGTGCAAGGAAAATCTACAGTATAACGTTCTAAATATGATTAGCTTTTTGCTAAAAAAGCCTTTTGTGGTAGTATGGAGAGATATTTGGAGATATTCACATGGCAGAAATAGAAGATCGCTTACATTTGCAAGAAGATAGACTGTCCTCAATGTGGAGGTATCTTTGACTTGGGTTTTAAAGAAACCCAACTTGAAGAGCTTGAAACTGAAATGACATTAGCCAATTTTTGGGACGACCAAACACGCGCTAATCAGACAATCAAAAAAGCAAACCTGCTGAAATCATGGCTAGAGCCATTTAAAGACTTAAAAACGCGTTGTGCAGATGTTAAAGCGTTAATTAAAGAAGCGCTTGAAGCTCAAGACATTGCATTTTTAGCAGAGCTTAACGCAGAACTTGTGGCTATCGATAAAGAAATTGGTGATCTTGAAACACGTAAAATGCTTTCTGGTGAAATGGATCAGAGCAACTGCTTTTTGTCGGTAAATTCTGGCGCTGGTGGTACTGAAGCCTGTGATTGGGCACAAATGCTTTTACGTATGTATGAACGGTGGGCGGCTCGGCGTAATTGGAAAGTTGAAGTCATTGATGTGATTGAAGATGACGTGGCGGGCATTAAAAGCGCCACTATAAAAATTGTGGGTGAGTTTGCTTACGGATATGCTAAAGCTGAAAAAGGCGTTCATAGACTCGTGCGCATATCTCCTTTTGATTCTAACGCAAGACGCCATACAAGCTTTGCAGCAGTTGATGTAACTCCTGAAGTATCAGATGATATTGAAATTGAAATCAGAACCGAAGATATCAGGGTTGATACGTATCGAGCATCTGGTGCCGGTGGCCAGCACGTAAACAAAACGGACTCGGCAGTGCGTATGACGCACGGACCTAGTGGTATTGTGGTATCTTGCCAAAGCCAAAGAAGCCAGATTCAGAACCGAGAAAGCTGCTTAAAAATGTTAAAAAGTAAGCTTTACGAAAAAGAATTACTTGAAAGACAAAAGAAAATAGACGAAAAAGCAGAAGAGAAGAAAAAAATAGAATGGGGCAGCCAGATACGAAGTTATACTTTCCAGCCCTATACCCTTGTAAAAGATGTGCGCACAAAATTTGAAAGCGGCAACGTTCAGGCGGTTATGGATGGCGAGATTGATGATTTTATTCAGGCATATTTAAAAGATTTTGGTGTGTAAAAATTATGACAGATACAGTTGCATTTCATACTCCCGGAGAAGACAGCATATTACCTGGTCTTACTATGCGCTATACAGTGCCCTCTGATGCTGATCATTTAAAGGCATGGCTTATGGATCCTGAGGTAAGCACTTGGTTTCCAATGGCTAACGAGTTTGAAATTGAAGATGCAGTAAGGCGCTGGATCTCTTTTAGCCGTGTAAATTCATCACTCACAGCAGAACTAGATGGCAAACCCTGCGGAATTGTAACCCTGTACGTACAAGCCTACAAAAAACTTCTTCACCAATCAGAATTTGGAATCATCGTAGCCAGCGGCATGCGCAATAAAGGCATAGGTTCTTTTTTAATGCGCAGTCTGATGCGGCTTGCCAAAGAGCAATTTCACCTAGAACTTTTGCACCTACAAGTCTACGCCGAAAACCCCGCCATCCGCCTCTATAAGCGCTTTGGGTTCAGAGAATTCGGCCGCCAAACTCACTGGATCAAAGAAAGTGATCGCTATGTTGGCCGCATCTTCATGGAACGGTTTTTGTAGTCCCAAGCGTGTGATTTTTTCAACGCAGAGAAAGCAGAGACGCAAAGACACAGAGAAACACAAAAACAAAATAAAAAATTTTATTTCTTTCTTGTTTTTCTCTGTGTCTTTGCGTCTCTGCTTTCTCTGCGTTGAAAAAAATCACAAACCTCAACATAGAAAAACTTTTAATTATGCACGCTGAAATTGAAGTTTTTTGTGCGCTTGAACCTTGATCGGTATCATGCTACTATATGGCCCTAGAGTATACTTTGGGAGTCAAATTGGTATGAAAATTGAACACGGTTTTAATGCGAAAAACACCTATTCTCACAAGCTCAAAACCCTCGTTGGGACCCCATTAAAAGTTCGCATCAATAACAACAGAAGCACCATGCTGCATGTGCAATTTAAAGATGATGCCACTCATGTATCGCTTCATCACATGTTTATAAAAGCACCTCAATCAGTTCAGGATGGCCTTGCAACCTATATTCGTTCAGAAAGTGCTGCGTTATTACCGTCTGTGCAGGCGTTTATCGACAAAAACGTGCAGCGACTTGATGACTCGCATCTTTTAGATGGTTTAGAAACTCGTGGAACGGTCTATAACCTCCAACGCCTCTACAATAAGATCAACAGGCGTTATTTTGCATCTGGGCTTGATTTGGTGATCACCTGGTTTGGTGAGCCACACCCCAAAGCGCGCACAAAATGTACAATTGGCAGCTACCATGAATCGGTAAAGCTTGTAAAAATCCACCGACTTTTGGATACTCAACAAGTGCCGCAGTATGTAATTGAATATGTTATCTATCATGAGATGGTGCATGCTGCGTGCCCGCCTTATGTAGATGCACGAGGTAAAAACTGCATCCACACCAAGGAATTTAAAGAGCTCGAGCGTAAATTCGAACAGTTTGACGAAGCTCAAAAATGGCTCTCAACACATCACAAGAACTTTTTTGTACTTTAAGGGGTAAATCACATGGCCGGTCACAGCAAATGGGCAAACATTAAGCATAGAAAAGGTAAAGCCGATGCTGCCAAAGGCAAAATATTTACCCGAGTTGCAAAAGAGATAATCAACGCCGTAAAACTTGGCGGCCCAGATGCCAAAATGAACCCGCGCCTTCGCCTAGCTTTACAAAAGGCAAAAGCGGCTAACGTACCAAACGACAACATCGAGCGCTGCATCAAAAAAGCCTCCAGCACAGATCAGGAAGCCTACCACGAGATGCACTACGAGCTGTACGGCTACGGCGGAGTTGGTATCATCGCTGAAATTATGACCGACAACAAAAACCGCATAGCCTCAGATATACGCATTGCCACCAACAAATGTGGCGGTACCATTGCCCACCCAGGCTCGGTAGTCTTTAACTTTGATCATAAAGGCATCATACGCGTCTCAAGGCATCAGGCAGTAGAAGATGAGCTCTTTTTAGCTGTAAGCGAAGCTGGCGCCGAAGACTTTGTGGCAGAAGATGAAGATTTTGTCATAGTCACAGACCCAACAGACTTTGACAAAGTAAAAGAAGCCATCACGGCCCTAGGTGTAGAAAAAATGGACGCAAATTTAGAATTTGTCCCAAAAACCTACATGGACTGCAACGTAGAAACCGCCAAACAAAACATAGCCCTCCTCGAATGGCTCGACGGCATCGACGACGTCGACACCGTCTACCACAACATGAAAGTCCCAGAAGAACTAGCCAACTCAGACGAGGAGTAAGCCTCGAGCGCTAGAAATTCTTTTTGGATTAGAAAATTGTGAATCCTTAAAATTATCACGAAATCTGGCAATTTTATTCCTCATATCAACTATGTACTTTTCAATCTTTTTATAAGTTGCATCCAATTCAGAGCTTTTTTTATCGGCTTGACTCTCGATCGATTTTTCTATTTGTTTCAACTAAAATGGTTATATAGGCCGTACATGTTCACGGGGGTGCCCCAATGGTGTCAACTTAAGGAATTTTCTGATCTTATTCTCAATCTTGATCTTTGTCTTATTCTGTCTTTTTTCATGTGCTTTAAAAAAAGAATAAGAATAAAAAAATTCCTTAAGTTGACGCCATTGGGGGGGGCGTGAACATGTACCCCCCCCCTACTTGTTAGAGTATGCGGGCTTATTGGAAAATAAAAATCTTAGCAAAATCACTCAAAAAAACGCTTTCGCCTTAATTACGTAAGAGGTCTAATACAGAAACGAAATTTTCTGAAAGTTAGTGTTATAGTATTACATGAACAGTATCTGGGAAAAAGGTAAGAACTTCTGAAGTAACGTGAGAGCACCCAGTTAAGTTGATAGTCTTTAATGTACTCCCTGTAGCGAGGCTTAGTTCTTTTATTGCCTCATTTGTAAAATTGGTACCGCTTAGATCCAGCAGAGCCAAATTTTGTGGAACTTTGAGAAGTGACCTAATACGTTGGGAAGGACTTAAATCTAATATAGTTATATCTTTGCCAAAAATTTCGATAATTTCCGATAAATCATTATCTAAAATGTTGCTGGTACGTATGTGCAATTTTGTAAACGTAATATCCCTATCATAATTCAAATCCCCAAGGGCTAGAAATGCCATTTTAGCTTGCGTAAACTTTTCTAAATTCTGGCTGGACCAAGAAACTATTTCAACTTCCCTGTCAAAACTGTCAAATGTGACACCTTCAAGACAAAATGGTTTAATTTGTCGTAAAATCTGTAGGCATTTAGGAAATCTTTTTTGTGATAGCTCTATTAGTTCATCAACATCTTTGATTGATTCAACTAATTTCCATTTAAAATACGAAATTTTATCGGATGCACTAGTGAATATTGATTCATAAATATAAAGCATTCTTAACGGTGATATATTTGATCTAAGTGCTTTTTCAATTAAATCATCCGAGGTATTTATTAATTGCCATACCCCTTTTTTCATGTCGCGCTCAATCTGGATGTCTTTATTATCGTAGATGCTTTTAGGTTCCACTCCAGGATAGAGATAGTTCTGGGTCATTTTGAGTCTGTATTCAAAATCCCGTTCACAGAGTTCTGGTAGAAATTCTATTTTATATAAAAGTTGTAGATGAATAAGGAGTCCTGTAAGAGTGATGTCTGATGATATCTGCTCTTCTTCATCTGCAAGAGGTAAAAGTACGATTTCATCTGTTTGTTTGTATGTTCCAGAATAGATACAGGTAAAAAAGGTACTTCCTAGCACGGGGGATGGAGCAATCAGATCTCTATGAACAGGAATTCTTTTACTGCCGACGAGCAAGACGGTATCAGCTGGTCCAAATTCTTCAGAGCTTTTTTTAGTCCAGCATTCAATCCAATTATCTGCATATCGTTCAATATGGCTAGGAACTGCTAAATGAGGTTCTTTAACAAATTCAGGAAATTCCGGATGCAAGGCAGCTATAAGAGGTTCCCACCATTTCTTGGTGAAATTTAAAAACTCACAACTACCGCAGTAGCCACGGTAATAGCAGTAAAGAATGCCCAGCACGCCAAATCTTGTTGCATCAGGTACAGCCGCTATACGCACTGGTAAGTCACTCGGTATCACTGTGGAGTGGCACGGAATCTGTATTCCCATCACTTGTATGTGCATGTCAGGCTTTTGATGTTTTGCAAATTCAATTAAAAAATTCAAATAATCTGTAGTGTGGTTTTCAACGGCTTTTTTGTGTCGCTCTTCTTTTTCGTATTTTTCTAAAGGGTGGCCAGAAAAAGAAAAAGAATAACCTTGTTGAGTAAATGCAGGGTTACCATTCCTAAGCTTCTCCCACCAATCTATTGCCAAACATTCTTTTTCTCCAAGTAATTGATGGGTTTTTGCATACATTTTATAAAGCGCAGGGTATATCTCCAAACGCCCTCCAACAATCCCATGCAATCTTTGGTTGCAGTAGTCATAGCAGTCCGTTATGTCAGACATTGGTAATTCATCTAGCTGTTGGTCAATTTTTACCCAAAGTTCACGTTCAAATTCTGTATAAAAAGTTTCATGTTTGGTTTTCTTATCCATTTGATAGGAGCATACTCTACTTAGGTAAACCAGTACTTTGAGACGAAATGTAACATTTTCTTTTTTTAGCTCTTCTCTGAACGTGCAAATAAGTGATGAAGGGCCTTCGATAGAATCTTGCCAGCTATAGTTGACAAGAGGTGCTAACAGGGAACAGACTACTGCTGTATGAAAAGTATGTGTAATAAATTCATGAAAGTTTTCTTGGGGGAGTTCTTTAGAGATAAAGTAGAGATCGGCAAGATATGAAAGATGTAAACTTTCTTTAGAGGATTTTACAAGATTGACGCGTTTTTCTTGCCATTTTGGTATAGAATCTTTTAGTGTAGCGCCGAAAGCTGATAGAAAATTATCATATCTCAGGACAAGTCTTTGAAGCTTTTGAAGCGATCGGAACTCTGATACTACCATCCTAAGAGAAGCTTGTGCCAAATGAGTCTGAATTTGTGATGCATTTTTTTGAAGAAGTGCAATTGTAGCTGGGTCAGATTGTCCACTTTCTAAAAGTGCATCAAAAGTTGAGACTAAGTCCGACAACCTCTCTGATTCAGGATATTCTTTGATGTTCAAAACGCGATCTTTAAGAAGTACCATGTGGTGTGATAGTGGACAACTTTTCAATAACTCCGGTGAAAGTTCTGTTGAGAATCGAGCACACATAAAAGCTTTCATTTTTTCTGCAATAATGGACAAAGGGCGGTTCCTATCCTGTAGAACGCAGAGTTTGTTTGCTCTAATTAAAAGTGCGGCAAGACGTATAATTTTACAGGTAAATGGCGCATCATCAGGCATCATATTATAGGCAAGGCAAGACAGCTCTCGGGACGGAGGATTTCTTTTATCTGCAGTTTCATATGCCTCATGCAGTTCTGAGAAGGCCTCGTTTACAACTCGCTGAGTTTTTAGATATTCGTCCCTGCCTTGTACTGACATTCTTCCAGTCAAGCATGTGGCAAAATGCGTGTCTTCAAGTATGGAAAAGTCTTTAAGAGTTTTTACAGCATGTTTAGGATTTGCGTATCCTTTATGGATGGTCTTATAGCTATTTGCAGCGTCACAAAGCTCGTCTGTAATTTTGTTGACCGCATCTAAAAATAGGTGGGTTAAATCAGGGTAAAATGTTTCATATAGCTGAACTTCTGGGCAGTCAGCTTGAATCTGGCGTATTTTGCGAAAGTCTTGATTCAGCAGCAACAGACTCTTGGTTTCAGTACAAGTTTTAAGATAATTAGAAAGACGACTTAATTCCAAAGACATAATTATACAAGCTCAACAATATATGTGTTTTGTAATATTATAGATTTTTTTGAGAATTTGTCAATATAAAGCCTCAATTATTGAAAAGCGCCTGGCCTGCATTAGGCATT
>JAJFUY010000243.1 GCA_021372185.1 Chlamydiales bacterium
AGATCTAAAGAGAACGAGAATGCCTCACACTCTTTAGCCAGGGGTTCACACACAAAGACATCGGCAAAACCCTCTACCTTTCCTCCCGCACCGTAGAACACTACCTAGAATCTGTCAAAAACAAACTAGGCATAACAGGCCGCCCGGAACTGTATCTTGCCGCCAAAAAACTCTTATAACAATCCTTTCTGCAGCTGACTTATGAGATATAAAGGATAATTGGTAATAGTACCATCTGCTTTCAGATTCATCAAAGTTGTGCGGTTAAGTACTGATGGAGAGTATTTTTGACCATACACGAGAAGGCTCTTTTTCTTATGTGACTCCCCTGATTTCGCTTCAAGAGGAAAAATCTCATGATTACCTTGTAGAAGAAAATCCACCTCAGCAGTGCCTGCGCTTGTCCAGTAGTAAAGTTGATGAGTTTCTGATGCCAATAACTCCTGGGCAACATAATTTTCTGTAAGAGCTCCTTTAAATTCCGTAAAAAGAAGATTTCCTTCAATAATTGTGCGCTGTGAAAGTCCGCTCTGAGCTCCAAGCAACCCAACGTCCGGCAGAAAAATCTTAAATGAGTCGGTGTCAGCGTAGGCACTTAGTGGAAATTTCGGAGTTTCCACAAGAAAACTTTTATAAAGCAATCCCGCATCTAAAAGCCATTGTATGGCTACTTCAAAATCCCTTCCACGAGCACTTTTTCTGATAGCAGAAAAGATGAATTTTTTATTTTCTTTGGCTAACTGTCGATGAATTTGCTTCCAGACAGTGGTAATTTTCATAACCTCATTTGGAGGTGCATGTTTTGCAAAGTCCCGCTCATAGGCATTAAGTATTTCCATATGAACATCTCGGACATTGGTAAAGTTATCATGCTTTATATACTCTGCCACAGCTTCAGGCATTCCCCCAATGAAAAAGTAGTACTTTAAAAGTAAAATAAGCTTCTCGTGCAAGGGTGCAGGCAAGGGATCAAATGTCGTATATTCTTCTAAAAATGCTCGTAGCTGCTCATTATTTGTTGCTGACAGAAATTCAAAAAAACGTAAAGGATACATATTCAAAAAGTTCACTTTCCCAACAGGAAATCCTTCTTCTTGAGAAACTTTAACACCAAGTAGTGATCCCGCTGCAACAACATGATATTCATTAGCTTCTTCACAAAAATACTTTAGGCTATTTAATGCCTTTGGGCATTCCTGGACTTCATCTAATACCAAAAGTGTCTTTCCTGGGGTAATAACACTACCTGTATGAATCCCTAGTAGCTTTACTATCTGTTTTGGATCTAACGTACCCTGAAAATACCCCCCTAATTTTTCATCTTTTTCAAAGTTTACATAAACCATGTTCTCAAATGCCGTTTGGCCAAAATGCTTGAGCGCGTAGGTCTTTCCAACCTGCCGTGCCCCATTTAAAACTAATGGTTTTCTTCGAACAGAATGCTTCCATTCCTCCAATTTGCGGTAAATATCTCGTTTCATAGCAACACCCTCTTTTCTAATAACTTACCTTTTTTAGGAATAACAAACAATCATATGTTCGAAAAACGTGGTAACTTTACACGCTTTTCCATGGAAAAACGTGTGAATTCACCACGTTTTTCCATGGAAAATCGATTCTATTGAAGTTTTCAGCACACTCCAGTTTGTGGGCTTAGCAAGAATTGCACGTCCTTCAATTGGGTAAAAGCACCACCATCTTATGAATATCTCTTTAAAGCCTATCTCCGAAATGATAATAACGATGGAAAAGAAATGTCTGTACTTAAAGTCAAGTTCATTAGAAACTACTCACGCTAAACTCGAGAAGGGAAATATGCAAAAAAAATTGGCAACAATGCCTGAAATTACATTAGTTGGCATTTGGGTTCGGACTAGCAATAAGCAAGAGATAGACAAAATACAAGGAAAGATCTTTCCTTGTATACAAAAGTATTTTCATCAAGGACTGGCTGAAAAAATTTCAAATCGCAAAAGACCAGGGACAACATTTTGTGCCTACACAGACTATGAATCAGATCACAACGGAGAATATACCTATTTTATTGGTGAAGAAGTTTCTTCCTTTACTGATTTGTTGCCTGAGGGATTTCGACAGCTAGTGATTCCAGCGCAACACTATGCAAAGTTTACAACCAATCCAGCCCCCATGCCTGATGTTATCGTAAATGCTTGGCACGAAGTGTGGAAAATGTCTTCAGAGCAATTAGGCGGGCCTCGTTCCTACTTAACAGATTTTGAGGTGTATGATGAAAGAGCAGCTGACCATCAAAACATCGTTTTAGATCTGTATATTGGTATTACGCCTTAACGTTACAACCTAAGATTCGAAGTAAACGTTAGCTAGTTTTAAAATATCGGGTTCAGATCTGATAATCTGATAATGTTATCACGCAAGATTGTCAGATCTGCCCCCGATTACTCAAATTCCCCATAGATTTTATCTAAGTATTTTTTTATCGTTCATATCGTTATATCATTTTTATCGTTTTTACCTTTTGAAAATGCAACAACGATAAAAATGATATAACGACACGAACGATAAAAACAGACCATAAATCTTCATAAAAAGCGTTTCATCAAAAGCATAAGTAATTTGATTGTAATTTATTGATTTTTTTATTACATTTTGTGAGTAGTTTACGTAAAAATCTGCAGATTAAGGGGTGGGCGTGAGTGTAGAGTTATTGAGTGCGCAAATTGAAAGTCTGACACTAGGGGTTCCAGAACGAGCCAGAAGCTTGATTCAAGCACCAGAGCTGCATATGGGCCGGAGGGTGCTGGCAATACGAGATTTGTTACACACCAATGGACAGTACCAACTTGAGACTCCCCTTGCCAATAAAGTATTAGACCTTGTCGAGGCAGTCAGCACTCCCGCCTTTCGCACTGCCGAATTACAAAAATTTGAAATAAGCCTAAAAAAGGCCCACAGAGAGCCACCAAGCGTCTGTTCTTTAGTATCCGCGGCCTTTAGTGCACTTATGCCCTTCTTTTGGGGCTCAGGAGAGATCGAAGGTCTCAAGGACTATCATGTTACCGAAAAAGACTTAAAGCTGTTTGATCGGTCCAAATTTTGGAAAATGGTTCAAAAAGAACAATTTGACCGAGTGGTCATTACTCGCCCTTCAAAACCTGAATTAGTCTATTCTGACCGTGTGCTAGAGTGCTTAATTGCAAAAGCTGTCGATATAAGCGCCCTTACACAAGAATTTACGATCCGCTTTGATAGCGGAGAGCAGACAGAGCCAATCCCGAAGGCCTTTTTACTACTCTGTGGAGATTATTTTACACGTAATCGTGGCGAAGTGTTTTCAGAATTTGATAGTGTTATTACTATCAATGGCATTTCTCTAAATGGTTTTTGCGGCATTCTTGCTATGGTGAATAATGGAGAATTGGATAACGATATTATCTTAGAAGAGTATGTTGCCTGTAAAAATCTTCTTTCGTTTTGTGAACTTTCCAATAGCGACCCACTCGCTCCCCCGGCTTATATACTGACTGATGAAGCGTTACGTTCTATTTTTGCACAACTCCCCAATCAAACCTTTCTTGACTGTAGGCGCGTTTGCAAAAAATGGTATGTTGCCTCAAACCACTTAAGTGCGTGGACCAATAGAATATTTCCTCTAACAATTTCAAGTGGGAATTGCCCGCCATTTGCGCAGTTTTTTTCACCGGCTCATTATACTAAAGATGCAGCACTCTGGCAAAATTTTAAAGGCCGGATACAAGACATTATGAGGGCTGCAAATGGCGGCAATGCTGATGCACAATTTTTAGTGGCAGCGCGCTTTCTTTTAAAAGAGGGTGATTACACCATAAGCACTAGCCGAGCGTTAGAATGGTTAGCAGAGGGACACCCCCAAAACACCCCAAAAATTGAATATATACTTGGCCGGAATAACGAGCTGACCGGAAACCAAGCGCTTGCCGAGTCAACCATCTTGCACTATAAGCGTTCTGCAGAATTAGGCTACACCAGGGCACAAAATCGCTTAGGCGTACTCTATGAAGAAGGCAACATAGTGCCTCAAGACCTAGAAGAAGCGGCAAAATGGTACCGAAAAGCAGCCGAGCTTGGCAATATCGATGCTCAAGTGAATCTCGCGGCGCTACTCTTATATTCTCAACCACAAGAATCTCTAAAATGGGCCTTACCAGCTGCCAAAAAGGGATTGGCTCGCGCACAAAACCTCGTGGGTGTTTTGTATTATGAAGTGCTAGATGTACGTAATGAGATAGAGGCGCATTACTGGTTTGAGCGTGCAGCCCAGCAAGGAGAAAAAATAGCTGAGCGTAACTTAGGCCATCTGTACCGAGATAAAAAAGACTACTGTAGCGCCTTCCATTGGCTTTTTAAGGCTGCAATTCAACAAGATGCAGAAGCGCAAAATTCTGTTGGGTTGTTATTTTACTACGGCCAAGGAATATATAAAGATTTAGAGGATGCTGCCAAATGGTTCCTCCTTGCAGCAGAACAGGGCCACAATGCGGCTCAGTTTAATATAGGAATCGCATTTTATAATGGCCATGGCGTAGGCGAAGACCATGCAGAAGCATTTAAGTGGCTTTTGCTTGCCGCAAAACAAGGCCATATTGGGGCGCAGTGTAAAGTAGCTATAATGTATAAACAAGGTGACGGCGTAGCAGCTGATATGGCTCAGGCAATCAACTGGCTAGAGAGTGCTGCGAACGCAGGTAAATTAGAGGCTTGTTACCAACTTGGCCAACTTTATGAAAAAGGTGAGTTTGTACCGGTAGATATGGCTCAAGCCTTTGTATGGCATTACTATGCAGCAAAAAGGAACCATTCTGGCGCTCAATACGCTGTAGCTACCATGTATGAAAACGGCCACGGAGTGGCTGTAGATTTAAGAAAAGCCTTTAAATGGGACTACTTTGCCGCCCAAGATGGCCATAAAGAAGCCCAATATCGCCTAGCTAAACGATACGAGCTTGGCCAAGGCATACAAAAAAACATCAAACAAGCCATCAAATGGTACCGCCTTTCTGCCCTAGATGACCTGACTTACTCAAAAACCGAGCTACAAAACCACATAGCAAAACTTGAGTTACAACTTTGAGCACTCTTTAATAAAATAAGCCTTAAAGCTTTTCGTTACTGTGTTCTAGATGGGATCTTAAAATATTAAGGGTCTGTACATCCCACCTGAAGACACTGATTACGTAGCTCTTTTTCAGGTTTGTACAGTACAATAACCCTTGCATAAATATACCAGGAATACGATGACAATCAACAATCCCCAACAGGCACAATCAGGCCCAACTAAGCTTCTTCGCCTAGAAAGCTTGGTATGGTTTATTGTAAGCGTCTATGCCTATTACCAGTTTCAGGGCACATGGACGCTATTTTTAGTTGCGTTTCTTGTTCCTGACTTAAGTATTGCTGCGTATTTACTTGGCCCCAAAGTTGGCGCTATTGCTTA
The DNA here is from genome assembly GCA_021372185.1 of Chlamydiales bacterium. Lineage (GTDB taxonomy): Bacteria > Chlamydiota > Chlamydiia > Chlamydiales > FEN-1388 > SZAS-7. The sequence continues at coordinate 5,453 of JAJFUY010000243.1, forward strand.
TAACCTTATGCACATAGAAGTATGGCCTGCCCTTCTTGCTTGTTATGGGTTTTTCTTTGGCATGCCCACATTGGTTCTTTTGGGCTTAATTTGGTTAGCTCACATCCATTTAGATAGAATGCTAGGCTTTGGCTTAAAGTATTCTGATGCATTCAAGCACACACATCTAGGCAATCTTCTTATTGGGAAAAACTAATAAAAGCCTCTCAGCCCCCCAGCTGAGCCATAAACCAATACATGTGTAGATAGCACCAAACCGCAGTTTTGTCTCAAAAGAGTTAAGTAACTCTTTAGGGATGCCGGTTGTATTTGTCCCTAACCAAAACATTATTGCTATCACAAGTACAACATACACAAGCTTTCTTTGCCATGTACCAAGTGGCTCCAACTTCAGGCGTGATGCATACGCGCTTAGCCAAAGCCCCATATTTACCCCAAATATCATGCTGGTAAAAACAACCATTTTTACCGTGATATAAGGCAGCAGTAAAGCTATCGGTATCACACATGCTGCAAGGAGTGCTTGTTTTGCTGAAAGACGAGATGCCCATTTTTCTAAACGATCATGAAATTGCACATACGCATATACGAGCATAAGGCCAATTGCCCAGCCGCCTATAACATCGGTCAAAAAATGCGCCCCCAAATAGATGCGCGAAAAACTAATTACCCCAAGCCACAGCGTAAAAAATACAATCGGAAGCACCCTTGGCATTGCCAGTATTGCAAGACCTGCCAAAATACAATGACTCTGGGCAGCACCACTAGGAAATCCAAATGAAGAAAGCTGCACTAACCCAATAGAAGGATCAAGTTGAGAAGGCCTTGGCTGCCCAAATAAATCTTTTGCAGCGGCATTAACAATTGCTGACAAGAGTATAAGATACAAAACCCTGCAGCCCCACACCCTGCCAAAAACAGCCCAAACAACAGGCAACAAAATAAAATAAAAATAATCAAGATCAAAAAAATTAAGCTGCATAAAGAACTTGTCTAGCATTGGCGATCTTATCTGCTGCAACATTTCATGTAGGCCCATTTCCCAGGCATGTATAGTTTCAAACATTTATGTGGGTATCCAGTAAAGAGTGCAAAATCACACCAACTATACCAAACACCCCCATTCTTAAGTAATGGCAATTCTTGGCAAGTTATCCTACTACAAGACACTTCCTTTTTTATGAAAGATACATCGTTCGTTAAGAAATATCTTGCTTATTTTATTTCCTTAGGGCCATTATCAAGGTATTGACAAGTGGTTTTTATGGATAGAAAAAGCTTACAGACCTTTTACAATCTGATAGTGACATTATTGCTGCAATTTTATTTGGCTCTGAGGCTTCTGGGATGTCAAATTCAGAAAGTGATATTGACGTGGCTCTCCTCTATGAATCTAACCACATTCCTAAATCCTTAGATTTGCTGGCGTATAGACAGCATCTTAGCGATGAAATGAGGCAGGATGTTGATATCGTAGTGCTCAATAATGCTTCACCAATAATTGCCATGCAGTCTATAAAAAATGGCATACCCTTACTGATACGAGACAAAAAAGCATACGATAATTTTGAAATGCGGCTCATTACGGATTATGCTGATGTAAAAATACTACGTAAGCCTTTTGAAACAAACCTACTCAAGAGAAAGCTACATGGTTGACAAAGATGTCATGTATGAAAAAGTGAACCGTTGTCAAAACTTCTTACAGCGCATTTATTCAACTATAAACGGCGATATAACGCGTCTTGATAATTATGATACGCAAGACATCATTACCTTAAATTTACAAAGAGCTGTGCAACTTATACTTGATTTAGCAAGCCACGTTGTGCGTTCTAAATCTTTTGGCATGCCTCAAACGCTAAAAGAAACCTTTCAGATCCTCCACAAAAACCAAATTATCGACAATGCTTTGACAGTAAAAATGGAACACATGGTTGGTTTTCGTAATATCGCCGTAGACGATTATGAATCAATAAACCCCGAAGTGTTAAAAAGCATCGTACAGCATCACCTCAAAGACATAGAAGAATTTTACACTATAATCGTCAATAAAGTTGAAAAAGGCGAGCTCTAATCATAACAAAGAGACCCATTCAAAAGAATGGGCCTCTTTCATCGCATGCTCGGCCCTAATTATTTAAAATACATGTCGACCTTTCTGGCCTCAAATTTTTAAACCACCTGTTCCTAGGCCTTCGCTATTGCTTCGACCTAGGCTAGGGTAGGGCGTTCTTTCAGAACTATAAAACATATTCTAACCTCTTCACCCATATCATGGGACTGGTTGTACACAGTCTTAGTTGCTTGGCCTTAGGTGGAACAATTAGATAGTTCGTAGAGGACGTGTGGGCAACAGGGATTGCTAGCTTCGATGCCAGGGAATGAAAATGTCTCGACATATTGCATGCCAATACGTTCCATAATTTTTCTAGATGCCTGATTGTCTACAACTGTACAGGCGTAAATTTTGGGAATTTTACATGTGTTAAATGCATACTCTTTAATTGCCTGGGCGGCTTCAATTGCGTAGCCTTGCTTCCAAAATTCTCTTCCGAGTATCCAGCTTATTGTATAACAAGGAAAATGCCGACTTTCAATTTGTGTGTAATTTAGCCCTATCATTCCGATTACCTTTCCTGTGCTTTTTTCTTCACAGACAAAATAGCCATAGCCCTTTTCACGAATATTACAAATTGATTTTTTTGAAATTGCCTCAATTGTAGAAAGCTTATCTAAATTGTGAGGCGATAAGTAACGGTTAACTTCACTGTCTTGCATGATTTCGCAAATTGCATGCGTATCGTTGTCTTTCCACGATCTTAATACCAACCTTTCGGTAACTATATCTTTAAAAGACGCAATAACAACAGCCTCTTCTGCATTTGTCGTTGCCGGTACTTTAGTTGTAGATGTAATTGTACTCATAGGTTTCAAACTATTTTTATTGGCAATAAATTACGCTCTCGCCAAGAATCTATTCATGACGTCTTCTGTGATACGAAATACGGTCCATTCGGACATGGGAATGGCTCCAATTTTTTTATAAAAATTGATTGCGCGCTCGTTCCAGTCTAGCACCCACCATTCTACCCTGCCACAATTTCGCTCCTTAGCCAGGCAACAAATAGCCTGCAAAATTTTTTCTCCATAGCCCTTTCCACGGCATTCTGGAGACACATAGAGATCTTCAATATAAATGCCTTTTCTGCCAAGAAATGTAGAAAAGTTATGAAAAAAAAGAACGAACCCAACAGGTTTATCATTTTCTTGGGCAATCAGAACTTCTGGGCCTTTAGGGTCTTGAAAGAGGCTCTGAAAAAGTGTTTTTTCATCAGCCACAACTTCATGCAACAAATTTTCAAATGCAGCAAGCTCTTTAATAAACCGTAGAATGAGCGGAACATCTTGAGGCTCTGCAAACCGCGTTGTAAAATTGTCAGTATTTTTACCTGTACTCATCTTCAAGTAACTCTTATTTACACATCTACTGTACCAAATACAAATATACAAAAAAACACTAAAGACGTCCGAAACGCAGATAGATTACACTTTAGCACAAACACACAGATTACACATATTCCACGCACAAATTCGGGGGCAGGACAATTTATAGCCAAGGGCCATCTGGCAAAGTTCAAAAATAATCGCAAAAAATGGTTAAAATTGGCACCAAAAATAGCCATTTTTTGGCTATAATGGTCTAATTCTTTCTATCCCATTCTATGTGATAAAAGATCTTGAAAGGCTTGTAGAAAACTATATGAAGTGATTTGCACTTAGAATTCGCAAAAAACTTTTTACACAGTTCTTAAGATGGCACGGACGGGGCTTGCGTCAAAGCCCTTGATGCAACAGGTTCGTAACTAAGCTATGGTTTTTACATATTTCTCTTTGCCTTTGACACTACGAAGGTGTAAGAACCATTATCAATTACAATTCTTTGAGAATCTATCCTAATATCTTTTTGTTTTGCTTTTTGCACAACTTGATCCACAGTAATAACATGCCCAAGGTACACCGTGTGGCCTTTGGAATCATAAGTAAATTCAACAAAACCTTTTTCATCAAGCGCTGTTACTGCATAATCAGAAGCATGGACCATAAAATTCTCCAAAAAAAATTGAGCAAGACAAAGTAGCAGAAAATGTACTAACAAATCAACTGTATCGTTTTGGCGGGTGTTTAAGAGATAGATTTTATGGTGACTTGTGTGGCATACTCTCTACACTATCATTTAGAGATACCTATGTCATTTAATCAAGGTTTTGTCACCCTTCCAGAATTGCGCCAATTAGATAGCTATCAGCGTATTTATCCCGAAGAAAAAACAACCACCCCTTCCTTTCCGTGGTACGAAAACGATAAAAAACAAGACGTAACAATCCAGGAAGCCTTCGTAGTAACACTAAGGGACGGTGTAGTGTGTAACAAAGAAGACAGCCAAGCTGTCGCAACAGCTTCTGGCAAGCTTGTAACCGACCTTTCTCACTCCTGGAAAATACCAGTAGAACAGCACCCTATCTTGCAACAACGAGAATTCCCCACCCTACAGTACGTAGATGAAAAAGTTGCTATTTTACATACAACAGGAGCCCACTACAACTACTATCACTGGATGATTGATCTCTTGCCGCGGATTGACCTCATACGAAAATCTGGGTTACAGCCTGTTAAGTATTACCTCAGAGCCCCTATTTTCCCTTACCAAAAAGAAACCCTGCAAAAATTGGGAATACAAGAAAAAGATTGCCTCTATGTTGAAGACTATCCCTTTCTGAAAGCTAAGGAATTAATTGGTCCATCTCTTGCTGCACCGCCTTTTAAAGTGCCTATCCCGCATTGGGCAACCCAATTTCTGAGATCATCATTTCTGCCAAATGAAATTCTACAACCTACTGAACGAATCTATATTTCGCGCAAGCAGGCAAGCTCAAGACGAGTGGTAAACGAAGAAGAACTACTTCCCTTTTTAGAAAGGAATAACTTTAAAGTGGTTGTGCTAGAAAATCTCACTGTTGCACAACAGGCACATCTTTTTGCATCCGCCCGCACAATTATTGCAGTACACGGCGCGGCCTTAACCAACTTAGTCTTTTCAGCAAAAGGCACTCAGGTAATCGAGCTTTTTCACCCCAAATTCATCCTTCATTGCTACCACTGGCTCTCTTACCAACGTGAACTTCCCTATGTCACCCAAATGACAGAACCTGTCGGAGAAGAAAAAGACTTCGACATGCGTGTTGACCCAAACAAGCTCAAAGAATTAATTAATAACTTACAGTAAACGCCATGCACTACGAAGTGCATTTTTTAACTAACTCAGATTTTAACATCATAGGACCAAACCCCACAACCTTGGCGTCAATATTGTGTCCATTTACAGGCTCTTGGATGCGGATATCTTTGATTTTAGTGCCACCCTTAATGACTGAAGAACTCCCTTTAACCTTGATGTCCTTGATGACAGTCACACTATCACCATCGTTGAGGAGGTTACCGTGAGCATCCTTTACAACCAGCACCTCTACAGCGGCATCGACAGGCAAATCTTGTGACCATTCATGCCCGCACTCTGGGCATACATATACATTTCCATTTTCATAAGTCAATTCAGAGCCGCACTTTGTGCAATTTGGTATACTTGTCATAAAAAATCTCCTGAACTATGAGAATCTGGAGACACTAACTCAAGCTAAACTAAAAGTCAATGACATCCCCCTACTAGCAGGTGAATAGCTTTGTCATGCGCACTCTTTACATAAGAAATTGGAATGGGGACAATCAGGCGATCTGAAAGCGTTCCCACCGCTCCAATGAGCAGCCTCCTCAAAATGGGAAGATCGTCGCTCCAGCCAAAGCGGCATATAGGGTGGTGGTAATATACAACAGACTGCGAGAGATGTTGGCTAAGGTGTGTCGCACGCTCTTCAAGCATGTGGTGCATAAAGGGGGTTATATCATGAAACGTGCCAGTCAGCCACGCCAGGATGCTTGAAAATGCGCAAGAGGCAACCTCCCCCTGCAATTGACAGGCAACTTGGTCAGGCGTGTTTTGACTCTTGTACACCAGTTTGCCATTCTTCTTAATGCCTCGTAAAACCCGTACTAGCGGAGGGCCACCTTCTTTTTGACGTAGTGTCTGCAAGCGTTTTAGAATATCTAACGAGTAATTAGACACTTCTGCTCCTTCCTGAGGCACTCTTTTGACCATATCTATGTGCGCAATAGCAAACACTGCCCCGTGCGCTATCCCATCTACCTTTATTGCCGATTCTAGAGTTTCGCATGGACTTAAGATATTATTTAAATCTATCGTGGCTGCATAAAATTTCTTGCTGGCATTGTAGACACTATTCCAGCCGGCTTGCAGCCCAACACCGGCAAAAGTCTCTTCCACAACTTCTGGCCGAAGTTCGTTTTGTTTTGGAAGGGTATTTATTGTGTTAGCAAGCCCATCAACGCTCAAACGGCTTATCGCAACTTCCAACTGCTGAAGCTCATCTTCAAAAAGTTGCTCGCGAACAATGGCATCGTGAGAAAAAAGTAATTTTTTTAGCTCATGCTCTGGCAGCAAATGAAAAAGGAGGCGTGAGTAGAGGTCCTCACAATCAAATATACGATTACCATCAATTCCTCCAACAGCAAGCTCTGCAAGAACACTGTGAAAGCGCGGGTCTGCAATCTTCTCTTGCGCCACTAACCTATAGTCCATGGGAGTATCTTTTTCTGCCCATCACCCTCGGTGGTGACAGTTTCGTGGTGCATGATATTGCTTGCATCGTAACAATGAATATCAAATGTGCCATCTTTTTGCTTGAGGAATTCTACCATCACAAGATGGCCAATATTTACGGTAAAAGAAAAGAGGTCATATACATTGCCATTAAAGTACCCTGCAGGAATAAGTAGTCGCTCACCAGGTTGTAGACCTTCCAGCCGCTGTTGCTTTAGACGATCATGAAGATGGTACTCAAGCTCTTGTACAAGCTGCAGCTTACGAGCGTTAGAAGGCTCAAGAATAAGTACTGACAGTATGAGGGCAGTATCAAGAGCCTCTTTTAGAGCAGTAATTTGTGTTGAGCACTTACCGGTATTTTTATCAAACCGTTCGAGCACATTAATCATGTGCATCACTCCAATAGCAGGTAGAGATGCCCCTAATACACTTTTGAGCCATAAAGGCAATTCATGGCAAAGCTCCGGCGTAAAAAACACAAGTTGCTGCAAACTAAACCCAGGAGAGCTCATTTCTTCTTGCAGCCTACACTTTAGCGCTTCTATCTCATGAGCAAGTGTCGTAATGGGCTCTTTGTCTCTTTCTTTTTTTCTTGGCACACGCAAGACTTTACTGATAGGAAAGGTAACGACCTTCTGGGTTGGCTCGCCTAAACCCAGAGCCTGCAGGTTGATTTTGTCTTTATCTGTTACCTCTGGGTGACGATTGAGCACCTCTACTGCCCTCCGAACTTCGCGGTACAAAAGACATGCCTGCAAACAAATAGCTGTTCCGTCTTCTTGAGGATAGAGTTCTTTACATTCATGGCTATGCTGAACAATTTTTCTTTCGGCAGGAAGATCATTCTTAATAACCGATTGCAGGTGCTGTACTGTTTTGGCAATATCAAATGTATTCCCCTCACAGCAAGAGACCATTCTACCAAGCCACCCTTTTGTAACCACCTTGCCAGAAGATGTGACTTGATCCTTGTCCCAATCGGCATAGGCTATTGGCTTAAAATAGTTCCGCAACCCATCAATTTCATCATGTAAATCCGACTTAGTACTCATACTACCCTAAATTATTGCTGCATTATACTATAAATATAGTAACGCAGCACAATTAAAATGATATAAAAGCAAAATTTATAATAAAAGAGATTGGAGGTGCACTGTGCATTCACGACTAGTAGTAACTTGAGTTAATAATTGGCATATGTTAAAAGTTGCCTAAAACAAGGAGTTTACATGAGCACACAGCGCAAAAAGACCTTAATTTTCTTTGTATTGTTTTGC
>JAJFUY010000259.1 GCA_021372185.1 Chlamydiales bacterium
CTATGAGGTTGTGAAAAAATTAGAATCCTGGCGAGTTTGCTGATATTTTTTAGCAGATTTTAAAATTTAGCCCCGCCAGAACCGTCCAGGTGCCGGTTTGGGCGGGGCTAAATTTTAAAAGATGCAAAAAAGATCGGCGAAATCGCCTGGATCTCTATTTTTTCACATCCTCTATGGGCTAATAGTAAGGTGTACCTACGGCACACAAAACAAGTGCAATCTGTAAAGCAGCTTTACAATTACTTGCGTATGGGGAGGATTGTTTTGGTTTTGGGATAGTCTGCGGTGAGGTTGCGACAAGCATCTTTGGTGATGAGGATCATATCTTCGATGCGCACGCCGCCGATGTCTGGGAGGTAGATGCCAGGCTCTACTGTAACGCACATGCCAGGCTGTAGGAGGATATCTTTGTTGGCAGCTCGTAGGTTGGGGTATTCGTGGGTTTCTAGGCCTATCCCATGGCCGAGCCCATGTAGATATCGTTCTCCAAATCCCGCACGATCGATCACTTTTTTGGATACTTCATAGGCTTTGGCACATGATATACCAGGCTTTATGGCTTTGATTGATTTTTGCTGGGCATCAAGGACTATATCATAAATTTTTTCTAGGCGGGAGTCTGGCTTTCCAAAGAAAAAGGTTCTTGTCATATCTGAGGCATAGCCATCTACTACAATACCAATATCAACCAAGACAATTTCGTTTGCTTTTAGGGCAGTATTTGACGCTCTATAATGAGGCATGGAAGAACTTTTTCCAAATGCGATGATAGAATCAAATGAGAGCTTTTCACCGCCATTTTTTAGCCAAAAAATTTCTAAATCTTTAGCAAGTGTGCTTTCTGTCACGCCAACTCGTAGGTGATCTTTGATAAAATCAAACCCCTGATAACAAAGCTCAATAGCCTTTTCTAACGCTTTAACCTCTGCCGGCTCTTTTATGGCGCGTATCTCTTGCATGGGAAATTCTAAGGGTACTAAAGTGGCCCTTGTGGCCTGTTGGAGCTTAAGAAAAGAGGCATAGGTCAAGTTCTCTTGGGCAAAACCAACGGTTTTCGATTTTGTGAGCAGTTTGTCTAAAGCATCTAACTCTAATGGCACAACAGGTAAACAGGCTTCTTTTTGGCACTTTTCAAAATAGCGATTATCAACAATCAACGTAGCTACATCTTTCTTAACAACAATAGTTCCAAGGCTTAAATGCATGCCAGATAGGTAAAATAAATCAATTGGGTCAGTAAGCACAAGTGTATCTACACCCCAGCCAGGTAAAGCTTTTTGCACTTTTTTGATTCGCTTCTGACTCATAGTACCCCCAATTATCGAAACTTTTTTTCTAATTCAGTTTTTGCGAGCATGCAAACAATTTTATCTCCGGCAGGACAATGAAACGGATTGTTACACTCTAGCAATTTATTTATAATATGCGATGCCATATCAACTGTCAAAGGTTTGCTAGAAGCTACATTTTTGCACGCTTTTGCTAAAAGTGCCGGGATGTCATTTGTTTCACTTGCCACAAGCTCTTTAAGAATATCGCCAATAGAAGATGTGTCAAGATAGCTTGGTATTGCCTGAACTAAAAATGAATTTTTGCCAAAGTCGCTAATACTAATTCCTGCCTCATCAAGCGGCTTTAGCATAGCTCGAAGAGTCGCTGCCTCATCAAATGCAAATTCAACAAATACAGGTACCAAAAGTGTTTGTATAGACCCTTTGGCCATGTTCTGTTTATGTGTGGCTCCATCAAATGCAAGGCGAGAAAGGGCACGATTAGTAGATATGATAAATACACCCTCAGTTTGAAGTTCTTGAGGCACAGCAAGTGCTTTTGGCCAAGTAAAATTAGCAATAACATAGTCATCTACTATACCCAGGACTTGTACAAGATTCAGAGATGTTTCAAAAAACATCTCTGAGTACTCTCTTGGAGACTCATGATCTTTTTCAAATGCTTCAATTTCTGTC
>JAJFUY010000272.1 GCA_021372185.1 Chlamydiales bacterium
CAAGAAATTACAGTTGAAGAAACTCATGTTGCGCATTTTGAGACCTCCACACTTTCTGTGGGAGTAAACGCCCTTCATGAGGCGGTTTGTTTTAATAATACTGAAAGGGTGATTGAACTACTAGAGTGTGGGTATTCAGTAAATGGACGCGATTTTGCTTCTAGAACACCTGTTATGATCGCCGCAAGAAAAGGAGCTTCTGCTGTATTTGCACTCCTGCTAGCACGAGGAGCTAAAATTTTATACAAAGACATGTGGGGTCTAACGGCTATGGATTGGTGTGCTATCCAAGGTAAGCATGATATGCTTATTACGAGCCATAATTATGCCCATCTAACTCCAGAATACCATCATGCACTCGCTCTTTACAAATCAAGAGCAGTCAAATATGTAGACCACGTTGACCCTATCCAGCAGATAATTGAAGCATTTCAAAATATGCAATTTTTCTAAGTAAGTTTGGATAGTGACCAAATAAAGCCGAGCGTTGTGATGCCTGTTATGAAGAGGTTGATGCCTACAAGCATTCCTAGCATCCATGGGGCCTCTTGTGGCCAGTAGCAAAGGATAAGTGAGCCTAAGAAGATGGACATGATGCCGCTTGTTACAAGCCATCCCCAGCTTTTGTTAGGCTTTATTTGCCAGCCGCTAAAAAGTTTGGCTGCACCGTCAAACAAAAAGTAGCCAGCAAGTACTAGTGTGAGCGTTAAAATGCCGCTCATGGGGTAGACAAAAAGCAAAATGCCGAGCGCCAAATAGAGTAGCGTGCTTACTATGGCCGCTGTTCTATTGGGCATATCAGGTGTTTGCACGGTTCTGATTCCATATACAATAGCCCCTAAAATAAAAAGCCATCCCAAAAAGTAGTCTACAGTAAGCGAAAAAAACTGCGGCACGATCATGGCAAATATACCAAGTAGCGTAAATATAATGCCTTCGGCAATAAAGAGCTTTTTGTAGCGATTGACAAGATCTAAGAATGGATTTGGGTTCATGTGTAACCTTCATATTTCTAATAAAATTCTTGAATAAATTATTGCATACATCTATGTCAAGAAGAAAAGATAAAGGGAAGTCTTATGAAAAAAATTACGTTATTGCTTGTTGGCATGTCGCTTTTAGCTGCTTGTGCACGTGAAACGTCACCTGATGTGTATGATTCATCAAGCTTTGGTGAAGTTGCCTCAACGTATCCGGGTGTTGTGCTTGAGATGAAAGAAGTGACTGTAGCCAATGGCGAAGGTCTACAAAATAACACCACAGGGTTATTGGGTGGAGGTCTTGCTGGCGCACTTCTTGGCTCAACAATTGGCCATGGTAAGGGGTCTGTTATTGGTACCGTTGCTGGCGGTGCTATTGGTGCAACAGGCGGTGCCGCAATTGAGCAAGGCCTTAAAAGCAAAAAGCCATGCAGTACATCGTGCAGCTTGATAATGGCGAAATCAAAACCCTTGTTCAGGGCTTTGAGCCAGCATTGCATACTGGGGAAAAGGTTTATGTGATGATTTCTCGAGAAGGGCGTTCAAGAGTCGTCTCTCGTTAAAAAATAAAACAATAATAACAGGATGCGCTAACGCTGGCAGGATCTGGCAGGATCTAAAAACAAAAAGCAGTGAATTTTATATCCTGCCAGATCCTGCCAGCGTTAGCGCATCCTGTTATACTATGTATTTGAGATGTGTTCTAGTATGTCGCCTGTGGAGAGGTGAACCAAGTCCTTATTGAATTCTTTGGTGATCAAGGATGCAGTTGGCGAGCTTACGGCTTGTCGCAGCATGCCTAAAAAGTTTGGGCTGGCGGCTATGTAGAGCTGGCTGTAGGCGTTATTCTTGCGCTCTTCTTCTAGATAGTCAGATATCATTTTGGCAAAGAGTGTATATTCATGCTCTTTTTGTGATGTTTTTGGTTCCATAGCGTGTCTACGAACGCCTGTACTTGAAAAATCTCTTCCTGGAGCACTTGAATTTAGGTCTTGTTCATGCAGGCGGCTTTCGGGGTGGATTAATGTTTTTAATTCTTCTAATTTTTGCCCCTCCATCTGAAAAATTCTGGCACATGATGCATTGGCTACTACGATCCAGCGGTGTTGTGGTTTCATACATACCTCATTTTCTTTACTGCTATACGCTCAACGGATTTATGTGACAGCAAAAAAAAGCATCTTCTTGCCCAATAATTCAGTATATGGCAATAGATGCTAAAAGGATTATGTTCATGAAAAAAATGCTTGCGTGTCTTTTATGTCTCGTAACGACTCTAGAAGCTGAAGAGAGGCCTTTAGGGCTTACAACACTCACCGAAGAGCTTCCTTCTACCAAGCTAAAAATTACTGATACTATTCCCACATGGCTGAACGGCACCTATATCTATAATGGCCCTGCTTTTTTTAACATCGGTGATACCTATGTATCACCTTGGTATGATGGCCTGGGGATGCTCCATTCTTTTACATTTTCTGATGGCGAGGTATACTATCAGAACAAGTTCTTGCGCACGTCAGCATTTGAAAAGGTAATTGTTGAAGATAGCCTAGATTATCCAGGCTTTGGCCAAGTGAGCACTAAGGTTGAACCTAAATTTATTCCTAACGCCAATGTAAACGTTGCCAAATTTGCAAATTCGTTTGTGGCCCTTACAGAAACACCCCTTCCTGTAATATTTGATCCGCTAACACTTAATACAGTGGGCTTATATAGTTACAATGACACGCTGCCCCAATCAAGAGTGTGGGAGTGTGCACACCCTCAGTATGAACCAGAAACTGGCGACATCATAAACTACCAGGTGCAGTTTTTCCCGGAGGCTCAATATGTTATCTACCGTATGAAAAAGGGGTCTAATGCCCGTGAGATTATTGCCAAGATACCTGTAGCTAACCCCTCATATATGCATAGCTTTGCACTTACTGCAAATTACATTGTGCTTACCGAGTTTCCGCTTGTAATTGACCCACAGGATATTTTGAAAGGGGGCGCCTTTAAAAGTCACTATAAGTGGAAGCCAGAACGTGGCATGCGCATACTGCTTATAAGCCGCAAAAATGGCGATATTGTGGGTGCCTTTAAGGCAGAGCCTGTCTTTGCCTGGCACCATATTAACAGCTTTGAAGAAGATGGCGTGCTCACTATAGATATGGCCGCCTACCAAGATGCGAGCACGTTTTTAGAGCCTGATGTAAAAGAAGACCCAGAGCATAACCGCGTAGCACGCTTTGTGCGCTATAAAGTGCAGCTTGCAACCAAAAAGGTGATTAAAGAACAGGTGGGTCCATCTATTGAGATGCCGCGTATCAATTATGACCGCTACAACACAAAACCCTATCATTCAGTCTATGGATATGATGACTACAACATCATGTGGGGCCTAAAAAGACGAGGTCTTGTAAAAATTGATGCCAGAACTAAGCAGGCTACAAACTGGTCCTTTGAAGATTATATAGCTAATGAGCCCTTGTTTATTCCAGCACCACTTACAAGTGCTCCTAAAGGTAAAACCCCAGAAAAAGAAGATGCAGGTGTTGTGATTTCTTGCGTGCTAGACATAAAAAAACGCACCTCTTTTTTAATCATGTTAGATGGCGAAAAGTTTACTGAAATTGCACGTGTTGAAGTACCTCATCATATCCCCTACGGCCTCCACGGCCAATTTTTTGGCAAATAAGAAAATTGGGAGCCGGGAATTGGGGGCCGGGAATTGGGGGCCGGGCCTGCGTAACTTTGCGTAACTTGTAAGGGATGTTTTTAATAAAATAAAAGCTTGGAAGTTACGCAAAGTTACGCAG
>JAJFUY010000297.1 GCA_021372185.1 Chlamydiales bacterium
TTCTATGATAGCTTTACAGGCAGATTTTTCGCCTTTCATGGTTTTTTGGATTTTAATGAGCTCATTAAAATCCAAAAAACCATGAAAGGCGAAAAATCTGCCTGTAAAGCTATCATAGAAGACCTTACCAACCATCTTTCTACAGAAAAAGCCCTGCCACTAAAGACTGAAGCCCTTAAAAAATTTGAGGCTGCTAAAGAATACAAATATCCGGCAAAAACACTTGCCAATGAAGCAGAATACCTCCAGGCATTAGAAGAGGTAAAAAAGCTCTATGAGGAGTCTGCAGCCCTACTTGTACAGGCCACAAAGCATCTTGAGCACCCAAAACTCAAAGGTCACAAAGACTCACTTTTACACGATGTCGAGAACATCAAACAGATCCTCAAACAGCAAAATGAGCAAAAAACGGCTTGGCAAAACGCTCTACAGGCAGAAAAAGACGTATTAAGAAAAAAAATTGAGCCATTAGAAAATGAAGTGCAGGCCTATCGTGAAAGTGGCTTAGAGCATATGGCTTATGAACTCAATAACGAGCTGCTACAGATTCTCACACTGCTTTCTAAAACGCAATATGACTTAACTGACAAAAAAGACGCATCTATTGAATATAAAGAGGCCTTTTTACAAGAAGCTGACCGTAAACGTATTACAGAAACACCCTGGAGCGATGTAAAAGCAACAAAAGCACTAGAAGACATGCGCCGAGCCCTCTTTTATGCCAACTACTTGCCACTACACCCGTGCGTTATGCAGCGCTCTGATAGCCTTTGTGTAACTGCAATAGACGGCCAAAGAACAAACGGTTCTGAGTATATCATGCACATAAACTCTGCCTACCGCTTTGTATTGCAGCATAGGTCTGGTATCTCAGATATATGCGTAAAAGTGTTTGAAGGTGGTACCCTACTACATGAAATAGCCTTACCACTGCCCTCACCTATTACGTGGAATAGTTACGTACTCCAAGAGGGTTTTGTACACACTCCAGAAAACGACGTACTAAAAAGGTATGGCTTAGATGTATCCTTTAGGCTGAATGACGATGAGCACTACAAAACAAACCTACTTATCACTCAAAAGGCCTCTACCACAAAATATAGCTTTACAATTTCGTGCGACCAAAAATGTGCTTACAGCTGCATGTATGTAGAACCTCTACCGTTTCAGCTTGATGCCTTAACAAAACCGGCAGTTTCTATAGCCCCCAAATCTGTACGTGTCACTCGAAAGCCCATTGCTGCTATACCTTCTAATCAAGCACTTGAAGCATGTCCACAATTAGATGATTTTGTAAGCCAGTTGAAGGCTGACCCACTAGCGTTAGCTGCCTACGTACATAATGAAATTGCCAATTCACCGTTTTCTGTCTACTTAGACAACACTTGCTACAAAGCCGAACCGATCAACCGATCTGCCTTGATGGTCTATTTAGAAAAGTGTGGCTCTCCCTGGGAGCAGTGCCAGTTACTTGTATATCTACTAAAAAAATGCGGCTATGACGCACAGTATGTCTCAGACGCTCTAGTACATCTAGATAAAAGCACCTTTGAAAACCTCTTTTTTATAAAAATTGACCTCTTTGACACTATACCCGTACAGCTACCTGGAGTGACCTTCTTTTATAATGGTGAGTGGATAACCCTCTATCCGTGGATGAAAGATAGAGAAGTAACTGAAGGCCATACCCTCTACCAATTTTTTCCAAAAGAGTATGCAAGCGCCGAAAAATGGATCGCACAATACCTTAAAAATGACGAAAACATTCTCCAACATATTGGCAGTGGAACAGATGACACTGTAGGCACGCTATTTAGCCTATTTGCAGCGGGAGAACTACGTAAACAAGGCCTGACACTGGATGACATTGGCTTAAGCTACAAGACAACTAAAAAGCAATTTAGCTCCTGGTCTGATTTTGCACGCCCTCACGTTGTAAACACCCCCCAAACACTTACAAAACCAGATGCATTTACCCGGGGCAAAATAGAAATCAAGTCTCATAAAAATCCGGGTAACGCCCTTGTATACTCCTTTGCACTTGCCGATTTGAACTGTGAGTCGCTCACCATTGAATGCTCGGATCAAATCAGAGTAGAAAAAAATAAGAAATCTAAGAAAAAGAAAAAAACAAAACAAACCCTTGTCACCTGTGTCAAAACACACTTTTTGGGTAAAGAACAAAATCTCTACCTTGAGCAGTCTGATGACATTATTGATATTGTAGTAACAGTTGATTATACTGAGGCTCCTTATACCGAAACAAAACAGCTCTCTAAGGGCTCTCGAGCAGCTGTATGCCTTCATTCAGGCACCTATGCCCCACAAGTTACGAGCGTCTTTTACAAAAAATTTATTAACGAACAAGATGAAGCCAAGCGCCTAAACGCCCTTTTATCCTACATCTGCTACGCCTACTTTGAAAAATGCGCCCATGCTGAGTACAATTTAGCCAAACTTCATAAAGTAACCCCAAGTACACGGCTCTTATTTGGAATTGCTACATTAAGTCCAGCAAAAGACAAAGAACTTGTCATTCCAAATGTGGATATGACCTACCTTGAAATCCCCTCTAGCTCATCACACCGTTTCGACCCATCAGCCTTTACCCAATATGCAGCCCTGCATATTGCTGATAGCTCATCTAACGAACATCAAATCTTGAAGGATGTGTTTAAAGACGCTTACGCAATATCCACAGTAAAGCTACTACAACTAGCTCACGCAAAAAACAAAAGAGCAGGCCTAGAGGGTGATGGCTTTTTGGCATACACTCACGCCACCTTTTCTGGCGAGCAGGAGCCTGCCAAAACTGCCTTAATGCACCCATTTTCTTATGCCTATATGACTCCTGGCCGAGTGAGCCATCTAAATGGCTCGCATAGTGAACTGGCGTCTCTCATCATAAGCCCTACCAATACCTATGCGCTCATTTCAAGTAACAGCATTACTTTAAATGGGGCTCTTGGCACACCGATGTCGAAAGACTACATCAGCTCTTCTAATTTTAAACAAAATTTTGAGGCATATCAGAAGAGGTTTACTCAGCAGCTACAAAAAGCTGATATCAGATCGCAATATAAACCTGCCTGGAATAATGTGGCAGACCCAATTGATGTTGTGACGGGCGCATTTTATATTGATGAAACTGATATCGACCTACCATTTGGCTTAAGTATTCGTAGAAACTACAACAGCCAAAACCCGCAAGAATCTACCCTTGGTATAGGGTGGAAGCTCAGCCTTAACCCCTACCTCGTTAAGCAAAACGATACCCTCTTTGCAGCAGAAGCTGACGGCACAGTAATTGCCTACACCTATAACGCCCTCACCTCTCGTTGGGAAGTATCTCTGAATGATAACCCAGAGCTAGCAAACTTTAGTGGCCAAAACCCCTTTAATGCCTACATAGTTGACGATGTACTCTACAGCCCAGATGGACAAAAACGTATCTATAAAGATGGACTTTTACTAAAAAGTATAACGGCAAATGGCCTAGAGCTTACCTTTAGCTATACAAACAAGCTAGTAACCAGAATAGAAACCTCGAACGGCCAATACTGCGGCTTTTGCTATAACCACGATGATAAAATCACCGAGATCTACGCGCAAGATGGAAGACGCGTGCACTATAGCTACAATACGGCTGGAGAGCTCATTCGTGTAACGTTGCCTAACACAGCAGAGATACACTACGAATATGATAGATTCCACCAGATTATCCGCGAGACAAAGCCTCATGGCAGGGTTGTAGAAAACATCTACAATACAGACGGGAAGGTAGTAGAACAGCGTTCCCCTTCTGGGTTTAGACAAGAACTTATCACAACAGCTACAT
>JAJFUY010000363.1 GCA_021372185.1 Chlamydiales bacterium
AGCTGTTTTTTGCATGCTGAAAATGCAATATTTTCTGCTGATAGGTGGATTACTGTTCCTGATGGGACCAAGCTGTCGCCTTTTTTTAACCCGAAGGATTGCACGAGCAATCTGCCTTGGGATCTTTTGGACACTGTAAGCATGGCTATGGGTGAAGTTGCCACTGAATCATCGATACACATCATGCCACTTGTTACTCAGATTACGTTTGTTTTATCAGGTACGCTTGAAGTGGTTATAAAAGAACCTGGGACATTGGCACCCGTTATACACAAACTGCATGCTGAGCAGGCCGTTTTAACCAAACCTGGCTCTCTTTTTCAACTGCGCAACATTGGACCTGAGCCGTGCAAACTACTCTATATCGTATCTCCGGCTTATCTGTTCGAACTTGATTCAGCTCACAATGTGGTGTACGATGATTCAATTATCGTAAAAGAAACATGGCAAGAGCTCGAGAAGCAGAATTGGACACCGCGCGGCCTTCCTTCACAAGAAGTACTTAGCATCGCGCGTGCTGAATCCTATAAAAGGCTTGCCTCAAAGAACAATTGATTGTTTTAATGCACTTACAACTTTGACTTCAGTTATAAAAATATTCTCCACAAAAAGACGTCCTCTTAACCGAGGACAAAAATACACATGTATTTGTTCCCATAGCAACAAAGTTGCTTTGGGCTATTCAACGACTAGCACCGTAACGGTGCTAAAACTACTTAACGCATTGTGAAATCGACGATGTTTTTATTCAATTGCGGTGATCGTTTCAAAACCTGCTGTGCCTGTAAAACGATCTTGTGATCGCAAACATTAACTAATTAACATGCCTGATCCCTTGCATCACACATTACCGCAGACATTTTTTCCAAGCTTACTATTCCTAAAATCCCTAAAGAAATTAGCTTTGCTATGCATCTTTTCATATGAGGATCGGCTTGATTATAAGGAATTTGACCTGGATTAAACCAACAAATTTGAGCAAACTCTTCTACATCAAACGTATATGAATCAGAAGCACATCCTTTGAGAATATACCAAAGAGAAATATCAGTATGTCCAGATGTCTGACCAACTGTTTTAGTTACAGTTAGAAAAAGAGGATCTGTCATTATAAAATCTGCTTCAATCCCGAGCTCTTCCAATATTTCACGCTTTACTGTTTCCCTGGGATGTTCATTTGGTTCAACATGTCCTCCAGCTGGTAGCCAAAGTCCTGCTTTTTTATGATCAACTAATAAGATTTGATTGGTTGAAGAATCAATAATGAGAAAATAAGCAACAAGATGAGGATCTGGAGTGGCTGGTTTAGCAATCCGAAAAATTTCTGCTCCTGATTCAATCCAATGTTTTGTGAATGTAATATGCTCTTGTTCCATCTCATCAAAAGCAGAAAGAGACTTTATTGCACATTGAATTTCATACCGAATAGATGTCATTAGTTTTTCCTAAGAGATTTTTCAAGCCAAAGAATGAGATCATCGTCAAGTGGATACGTTTGGCCAGGAATAGTGGTTTGCCCTTTGTAAGTAATACCACTGCCATTAGGAGCGTATCCTAAAAGGAAGTAAAGCTTTTGTGCTGGTCCATAGTCTCGATATAACCCAACCCCAATCCCTATTTGATCGTAACCTTCTTGACCAGCAAGATTTTCAAGCCATTTAATTAAAGCTTTTCCCAGCCCTTGTCTACGATGTTTATCATCGATCCAAATAGCATTAATTTCTGGAATATTTTTCTCTGCAAAAAGGGCGCATTCTGGTCTTCTGAGCAAACTTCCATAGCCTAAAATTTCATGATTTTCTTCTATTATAGCGACAGTGCGGATTCCATCTTGCTGCTCTTGATAGTATGTATCCCAAAGGGCTTTAGTTTTTTCTGGAGTAGACCAAGGAAAGGAATACCGTTTTACTACTTTTGCAATATCATTTTTACCCATTGCTCGTATTAAAAAATCTTTAATTTCTTCGGTTTTATTTAACTCCAAACCCATTACAAGGTCGTCAATGTAGCGATCCTTAATCTTAACTCTGTTTTTCAACCTTCCCTCCTCTTGAAATCCCATTTTTTTATAGAGTGAAATCGCAGGAATGTTTGAGGCTCTGACATTTAATTGAATTTTTTCTAAGACAGATGAACTCTTTGCCTTTTTAATGATTTGTTCCAATAGTTTTTCACCTATTCCTTTACGTTGCCAACCTATGTGGATAGCAATGTTTAAATCGGCAACATGACGCAATGATTGTAAAGTGTAAGACTCTAAAAAAGCATGACCTACGATTTGACCTTCACACTCAGCAACTAAATAAATGCACAGAGGAGACTGAATAGTTTCTACAACCGCCCTTTCATCTAATTCAGATGGTTTGGAACAAAAATAACCTGGTTCTTGAGCAATTGCTCTCTCGGCCTCAACAATACAAAGAGCATCTTTTACTTCTGCTTTCCGAATAGTTATATTCATTCTTTTCCTAGGTGGCTTTTGCTATTAAATTTATTGGTCAGCAATCTGACCTTCTCAAACATAGGCTCTTTTATCTTCCGATATCGATCATTCCGCCTAAGCCTGGAACAACGGTACTTCCCACTTGCTCAATGGCTAAGGCTTCTTTCAAATTAGGGCTAATTCGTTCCTTTTCTTTTTGAAAGAGCTCAGGAAAAAAATTTTGCTGTATGGTTTGAAGACGTATTTTTTCACAATATAGCTTTCTGTTATTGCCAAGGACGTAAAATTAACCGTTCTGTTTTTATTACGGCTTTCACTTGGTTCATAATTTTTTCCTTAACATGAACATCTTGGAGTTTTTTTCAAAGCCTTCACGGGTGAATTCAATGTTGTATCCAAGTTTTTGATAAAATGGCAAAGCTTCCCAATCCATAGTATTTACAGTGGCAAAAGTACATCCATTTTCTTTACCTACTTTTTCAGCTTCAGCCATTAACTTGGCGCCCCATCCCTCATGACGTATTTTGCTATCAATCCAAAGCGAGTCCACATAAAGATTTCCATAAAGAAGTGCTCCTTTAGCACCACCTAAAATTTTGTGCGTTTCATTCTTAATGCAAATTCCAAAGGTACTAACTCGATTCATTCCTTTACCAGCTACAGCTTCATCGTTAAGCCCTGCATAAAGAATTGCTTCAAGTTTAGGAGAGTCATCCCGCTCCAGATAATAAAGTTCTTCCATAAAATTAACCTTTTCTTTCTGAACTAAAATTGTAGCAGAATTTAAGAAGAGATTACAGAGAAACTTCATGAATTGCGTGTCTGCAAAACATGAAGTCGCCTTTTAGTTGAATTTTTTTGCACCTGCGGCATACAAATTAGACTACTCTTCATTCCTAATCAAATCGCATATACGCGAAAGCCCGGCCCCAATGGCACTTGTATATGTTCCCATAGCAACAAAGTTGCTTTGGGCTATTCAATGTCTAGCACCTTAACGGTGCTAAAACTATTGTTTCTTTGTTCTGAAACCTATACAGTGAGAATCATGTATAAAGTAGTTGTGGATCATGCGCCGAATGAAGCTGATAATGCTGTTGTAACAGAAGGTATCGTTGCCTCTATTGCAAATGTAGTAGGTGAACGGGATAAGGCTTTTTCTGTTTTTTTGAAAAGTGATTCTGGTAAGGTTGTTGGTGGAATACAGGCATTTTTTGATTCAGAGTCAATCTACATCGACGTATTGTGGGTTCAAGAGAATTTGCAACACCATGGGTATGGGACAAAACTGTTAGCTGCAGCTGAGCAAGAAGCCATCAAAAATGGATGCGTGTATTCACTCGTAGATACCTGGGATTTTCAGGCGGAAAAGTTTTATGTAAAAAACGGGTATGAGCGAGTTGCGGAAATAAAAAATTATTGGCATGGCCATGCAAAAATATTCCTTAGAAAAAAATTACTTAACGCTTTGTAATATCGACAATGTTTTTGAAGACTGGAAGCGGTACCGGTACATTTTTATAACCTTTTACAGTGTGCGTTGCTAACAATTCAATTGCTTCGATAGTTTCAAAACCGGCTATGACTTTTCCAAAGACGCAATAGCCAAACTCTTCTTCGCTAACGTGATCTAGGTTGTCATTGTCGTTTAGATTAATATAAAACTGTGTTGTAGCACTATCCTTTTCTTCTCTACGAGCCATTGCAACTGTATATTTTCTGTTTGATAAACCATTGTTGGCTTCGTTTTTTATTGGATCAAGCGTTGGCTTTTTCTCTAATGCTGCTGTATAGCCGCCGCCTTGAAGCGCAAAGCCTTGCACGAGCCTATGAAAAACGGTATCTACATAGTGTCCTCGTTTCACATAGTCGCAAAAATTGGCAACTGTAAGGGGCGCTTTTTCTGGGAACACTTCTATAGTAAAGGTATAGGGTTTTTCTGCAACCTGAAGGTCAATTCTAAAAGTGGGGTTCATCTGTATTCCTTATATAAATAACTAATTGGGCAAAGCTCATCAAAGGAGCATCCAGTCTGTTCGCGTAACACCTGAGTAGCTAAAAGTGCGTTCGCATCATCTTGCAAGGCAAGGAATTTTTTACGACATTCTTCTACTATACAGCCCATCTCTTGATAGTAGAGAACGTAGCTTTCGCTCGGGGTTGTTTGAATCCACTTATGCATCGCAAGCATACCAAATGAACGGCAAGCCTTTTGGGTAGACTCTCGGTTTTTATTCATAGCTTGGCGGCAGTATTCTCGGTGAGCTTTAGTTTGTCCAGCAAGCAATGGCAATGCATAGCAATAAGGATATGAAGGACCCGGGTGGCCAGGAACAAAGTCCATTTCCAGCACTTTTTCTACAGTAATCCCAGGAAAGGAAGAAAGCTGCTCTAAGGTCACTTCATGAATAAAGAGAGGTTTCAGGCCGGGTTGATGCCAGGTTTTGCATTCTTCCAATACGCTAGAAGCACTTGCTACAAGAAACGAAGGGACAGAATGCATAAATTATCAACCGTTGCAGTAAAAGAAGTAGCATTTTATTCCTTCACACCCATTTCAGCAACGCAAAAATTTTTTAATAAATAAGAACCCGTCTATAGGCCCTAGATGCCTCGTCAGCCTTATTCACACATCCAAAAAATAAGAAATCCACACAGAATTTTTAAAATGCCGTGAAAAAAATGATCCCTAGAGATAAAATATTAGCGCCCATTACCCCGACCTGCATCAAAAAAATAAATCACAATAGAGCAATTTAATGGCATCAAAAGAAGTTGTAATTCGCGACTATCAAGCAGATGATGCCCAAGATCTGGCGAATATTTATTACAACACCATTCACTCATACAACAGTAAAGACTACTCTCAAGAACAAGTTAACGCTTGGGCGCCTGAAAGCAGT
>JAJFUY010000007.1 GCA_021372185.1 Chlamydiales bacterium
GTGTAATTTGGGCCAGTGTTTTGTGCTGGACCGCTCACTTGATATGTTCCTGCCCCTCCTGGAGTTCCTGATAGCTGAGATAGAATTGTAGTTCCAGGCAAGATACCCGGATCTGGCAACAGCGCTGTATACGTGTAGACAGCTTGCCCAGCAGCTAAGCTGCCGTATACTAGATCAGTTACTGTTAAAACATTTCCAGCTATTGATCCGTAAAATGCGGTGTATTCGTATGGTGTATTTGCCCACGTCTTACCACCATCAGTTGAAACTGCATGACAGCTAGCAAAATTAATAACTAAATTGTTAGGCCGGTTCAAATAAAGCTGTGTGTAATCAAATATACCATAAGACACCACAATATTTCCTTTACTTGGTCCATCTCGTACAATTGTTACCGCCGAACACCATGTCTGAACAAAAGGAGGAAGGTCTGTTAATTGAATGGGTTTTTCAACTTTCAAATTCCCATGCTTATCAGTTTTGCCAATACACACCATCGCATTTAATGTGCCATTGGTTTTGTCTGCTACCATTGAGTTATCTGCCCACGCCCAAGCCACTACACCATCAAAGGCATCATTGACATGAGAATCTCTAAAATTATTGCCGGCGTTGCCAAAGGTATTAGTAAACTGCGTGATATTTGTAGCCCCATCACTCAAAACCACATTTTTGCAAATCTTCTCTTGCTTCTGAACAAAGTAGGTAATTGAACAAGGCATTAAAATTTGGGGGCCTTCGGGAATAACGTTTCCAAATGTGCCTGCACATTGCACCTGAAGTGCCCCTGCATTTGTTATCTGAACAATGTAGCCTGCAGGAGGTGGTGTAGGTAATGGTTCTACAAATGAAAATACCGGGCTCAACCCATTATTTGATGCTGCCACAATTGATGGTGGCACTAAATCAGTTGGCCGAACTCTTTTTGGCAAAAAGCCGCTAGAAGTATACAAAAAGCCACCAGGCGGGAATGTTGGGCATGCGGGATTATCGTTTGAGCAGGGCCCAGTTTGAAAGTTAATGAGAGGTAACTGAATCGTAACCTTTGGTCCTTCTTTAATCACATCAACAGTAACCCAAAATTCTGTTCCTACAACAGGAAAGCCATAGGCATCAGAAAGCTGTAGCTGAATGTTGTGTTTGAACTCTTCACAGGCTTTATGTTTCTTGGCATCTTTTGTGCACAGCACCTTCTTAGTCCGTTTTTTGTGATGATGAGTCGATGATGACGCATCTTTGGCGTTTTTTGCAGCAAAAACGGGTTGTGGCAGACCCACAGCCAGCGTAAGCAATGCTGTAAGGCTAAACAAAAATGGTTTGAATTTCATAAACAAAGTTCCTTTATAGGTTTTCCAGGAACCTTAAGTTATTTTTTTTTTTTGCAAACCAAAAAACAAATTACACCTAAAAATCAAAATTTAATGATATACTTATAATTGGGGGTAAAGAGGATGTCTTTAGGCAATATTGGGTCAAAAAATGATTTTTCTCTCGAGGGGCCACAGCCGGAACCCCCTAAAACGACTACGCTTACTGATTTAGGCCAAAAAATCAGCCTTTTTGATGGCAAATCAGAGGGAGAAACACTCAAACTTGCCCTAGAGATAGGTGATATTGTCCTTCAAGGCTCTCACAGTGCCGATAGTACAGATGCACTTTTTGTAGCCTTACTAAAGAATGCAAGCCCTGACACATCAAAGATGATTGCTCGCGTGCATAAAGTAGCCAATAATTTACAAGAGACTCTCGCGCCCGATGATATAAAACCAACGCTTATGCAAACCATAGACCATCTTTTTTCTAAGCATGAGGTATCCCAAAGCGATATTCACGCAGAAACAAAGCTCACGGGCAATGAATTTGAAGCTAAATTAAAGATGGCCAATAGGCTCTTGACGTTTCAAAAATCAGAAATTGGCAGCAAACTTCCCTCACCTTCGTTTGCAAGAAGGATGGAAGCCACTGGATTTGAGCTTTCTACCGTGAAACAGATTGAAAAGGCTTTTAAAGAAGTTGTGAGTGGGAAGGCAACAGAACTCTCACCCACTATTACTCGCTTAGAAGAAAAGCACGTTACAGTTACCAGGCAAGGTGTATTAATAGAAGGCGACATGAAAGGTTCGGGCGCATCGAAAGTGGCCAGAAGCGCTACTGTCTATTTTAATAGCGTACCTCGTAATGAACAGGTATCTCGTCTTGTGGCAGTATCGCCTAGAAATAGGCGCATTTCCGAAAAAACAACGTTTGACTTTACCACCTCTCGTAAAGCTGATAACCCGACTACATCGACAAAAAATAAATCATCCGCCACCTCTACAGCCGATAAAGAAAATACTGAGTCGTACAATTCTGGCAATAGGTTTTCATCTATGGTTGAAATGGAGGCACAAGATGATGGACAAGCGGCTCTCATGGCGCAGCTAAAAAACAGGAAAAACTATACTGTCGATAAAGAAAATACCGATTCATACAATTCCGGAAATGGGTTTTCGTCCATGGTTGAAATGGAAGTAGCAGATGACGGCCAAGCTGCTCTCTTGTCTCAGCTGAAAAATGTGACAAATTATTCTACTGGATTCCATACTGAGGATGAAGAATTTGACTCCGAACTTCACCTTTTACAAGCTTTACAAGGTGAAGGTGTAAATAAGCTGACACAGATTTTTCACTTAGAATCAGGGCAAAAGATTTGGGTATTAGAAGAAGCACAATCTGATTTACACCAGCACCTGGCCACTAAAAACCTCAATTTTGAAACCGCGAGCGTTGAAGATAAAGTAACCCTATTAAAAACCATGCAAGGGGCCTTTACAGGAGTTTCTCGCATGCATGACTTGGGGATAATACATAGAGATCTAAAACCTGAGAACCTTTTGGTAATGCAGGGCAATAAAGGCGTTGTCACAGATTTTGGAATTAGCATAAAAACTCCAGCAAAAGCATCTAAATTAGCCTATGCTGGTACGCCCCACTATTCCGCTCCAGAAACGTTTAGAGGAACAGTATCAGAAAAAAGCGATGTCTGGAGCTGCGGCATGATCCTACAAGATGCCTGCAGGCCAGGAGGTCTCCTTAGCCACATAGCTATCGATAACATCACAGGACAGCGCGAGTTAATGAACAAGTATTCATCCATGAATACTAAAGAACAAAAGGCATTTGCCTTGCAGTATGCCAAAGACTATCCAGAGCCAGCCAAAACCCACTTGATGGAGCATCTCATCTGGTCTTGCACCCAGTTAGATCCAAGCTTACGCCCCACCATGAAACAATTTTGCGAACAATTCAACCAAATCATCCAAGAAACCACATAAAACAAAAAATCAACAGGATGGGCAGGATCTGGCAGGATAATACAAAAACACTTCAACGATAAAAACGATAGAACGATAAGAACGATAAAATACAGAAAAAAATATATGTTTTTGTTTTATCGTTATATCATTTTATCGTTTATTGTCTTTTGTATTATACTGCCCGATCCTGCCAGCTTTAGCGGATCCTGTTAATTTTTTTGTTTATTTTATTCTATGGATAGCGAGTAATTATACGCTCTTGTATGCCTCCAAGGCTAATTTGGCTTCGATTGCGTGGTCAACTAGAGGTGCGGGATAGTTACTTGAGTAGCGATGATTCTTTTCTTCATACCATTTGTGGATGGCTGTGGGGGTGAACATGGCAAGTTCTGGGATCCATTGTTTTATATACTCGCAGTCAAGGTCAAATTTAGCAGATTGTGACCAGGGGTTGAAAATACGAAAGTAAGGTTGGGCATCACAGCCTGTACTTGCTGCCCACTGCCAGTTACCATTGTTTACTGCAGGGTCATAGTCGATTAATTTTTGGGCAAAGTACTTTTCTCCCCAGCGCCAATCAATATGTAAGTCCTTTACCAAAAAGCTGGCTACTATCATGCGTACCCTGTTATGCATGAATCCCGTTTGGTTCATCTCGCGCATACCGGCATCTACAATGGGAAAGCCTGTTTTGCCTTCACACCACTTTTTAAAGTGGTCTTTGTTGTTGACCCACTGTACTTTGTCATATTTTTCATGAAAGCTGCCAGAAAATACATGAGGAAAGTAAAAAGCGATCGAAGTAAAAAAATCTCGCCAAAATAACGCACGAATGAGTGGGCAGTCTCTTCCAAAAATATCTGCCAGCGCCCAGTATACCTCACGAACAGAGCATGTGGTAAATTTTAAATGCGCTGAAAGGTGCGTGGTTTTACTTTGAGCCGGAAAATCTCGCAGGGTCTCGTACGTATCATACTCTTTTAACGTGTCTAAAATTTTAAGCGCATTTGATCTGCCGCCAGAAGGGGCAAGCACAGGCTTTGGGAGAATTTTGGCATACAAAGAGTCATCGTGACTTGTGGCAATGCTACCTGAATAGTAGTTATGATGCCTATTTCTTACCGGGTTCTCTACATCAAATTTCATGGCGTTACGGTAATAGGGCGTAAAAATAGAGTAGGGCTTGCCATCACTTTTTAAGGTGTACTCTGGTGGATGCAAGAGGACATCGTCAAAATCATGAAAGGCTACATTCAATTTTTTGCAGGCATCAGCAATTTTCTTATCACGCTGACGGCTAAAAGGCGTGTAATCACGGTTTACCACTACGGCATCTATTTTTTGACTCTGGACAAGTTCCTGAATGACTTTTTCTGGATGATCATAAAAGAGATATAACTTGCCATTTTTTGAAACAAGCTCGCCTTGTAAATCCTGCAGTGACTCAATCATAAACTGTAGACAATGATCACTTCGGTATTCATTATGATCAATTTGTTCTGGAGTAAAAATGAAGCTGGGAATAACCGTCTGGGAATGTTCTAAAGCAAAAATAAGCCCAGTGTTGTCCTCTAGTCGTAAGTCTCTTCGAAAAATAAAAAGTGCTTTTTGAAATTTCATTACAGTCCTGTCGTTAGTGTAATACAGTAACATACTTTAAGTAATTGACTGAAGCGTCATCTCCTACTTGATATTTAATTTCATTTTTACCATGTTGAAAAAAATCAGAGTATTGCAAGGTATTGTATGACATCCATTGAAAATAGGGGCATTGGGCCAACCGACCCATTTCCAAATGAAAATAAAGAAAATGCAGTACCCCAAGTGCGTGTACCAGCGGCTCAAAAAAACACAGACAATGCTACAAGGCTTGTTAAAAAAGCAGTAGAAAGCGTAGAACTTGCAAAAGTAAAAGCTGTTCCCTACATAAGTGAAGAAGTGTTGAGAGATAAGCTTATGCCCGGAGACATTTTTTTAAGCTACTACCCAGAAAGTACCGATGCTGTTGCCGGTGTCATTAGTCTTGGCGAAAAGCTGGCAAAACAGGTGTATGTAAAAGGAAATAAAGATTCACATAACTTTGTACACGCAGCCCTCTATTTGGGAGATGGTCGGATAGCAGAAGCGGTATCTGATGGCGTGCGTATTAACGAACTTAGCGGCGATCGCTTCAAGCTAAAGCCTGGCATGAAGCATGGCTTTTTAGTAATCAGGCCCGAAAATGCAAAACTTGGAGCAGAAGCTGCCCGCATTGCAGATGAGCTATCAGCCCAAAGCCCAGAAGAAAAAACAAAGCACGAATACAGCATCATGCAGGCCCTTGGAGCCGTTGTCTCTCATGGCAAGCTAGAAAAACAGGGCATCAAGCGCTACCTTATGGGAGCCTGCTACCAGGCAAATAACCTGCAGCCTACTAATAAAAATGGCATACGCAGCTTTTTTTGTTCTTACTTTGTAGGCTGGGCATTTCAGGTGGGTGAAGCTACAAGTGTTGTTAAAAAACTCAACATCGAGTTTCCCACTATTGATAAACGCCTTTCACACGCCGAACAAGGAAAAGCCATCAGCAAATGGGCCACAGAAGTAACCAACAAGCACTACAAAGCGCTCCAAGGCGCCATCCACTTACAGTTTGACCCCAAATACTCAACACCCCAGCATCTTTACCTCTATTGCCTTTCTCACCCAGAACTCTTTAGCCAAGAAATGCTTATCGTTGCGCCAAAACAAGAAATGGAAATGGATACCTACAACAAGAATTAGTTATAGGCTGCGCAAAGCTCTTTATAAAGATCTACTATGCGCTGGTAGTTTTGC
>JAJFUY010000062.1 GCA_021372185.1 Chlamydiales bacterium
TTGGCCGTATTACATATATCCGTATCTACTCTGGTACATTGAACAAGGGTACCACCCTTCTCAACACCACGAAAGATACAAGAGAGCGTGTATCTCGACTTCTTGAAATGCACGCAAACCAAAGAAAAGAACGTGATGAATTCTATGCAGGCGATATCGCAGCTTGCGTTGGCTTGAAAAAGGCAACCACCGGCGACTCTCTTTGCAACGAAGACCAACCGATTCTTCTTGAAAAGATGGAATTCCCAGAACCTGTTATTTCGATGGCGATTGAACCTAAGTCAAAAGGTGACCGTGAGAAGCTAGCATTTGCTCTTTCTTCACTGTCTGATGAAGACCCAACGTTCCGCGTTAACACGAATGAAGAGACTGGCCAGACCATCATCAGAGGTATGGGCGAACTTCACCTTGAAATTCTCTACGACCGTATGATGCGTGAATTTAACGTACAGGCTAATGTAGGCGCCCCTCAGGTTGCTTACAAAGAGTCAATCATGTCACCAAGCAACTGCCAAACAAAGTTTGTAAAGCAGTCTGGTGGTCGTGGTCAGTACGCTCACGTTGACCTTGAAATTGAACCAAACGAACGCGGCAAAGGCAACGAAGTTGTCAGCAAGATCGTTGGTGGTGTGATTCCAAGAGAATACGTACCAGCAGTTATCAAAGGCGTTGAAGAAGGCCTAGCAACAGGTATTTTGGCGGGATATCCTCTCGTTGACGTTAAGGTATCGATCGTTTACGGTTCTTACCATGAAGTTGACTCGAGTGAACTTGCCTTTAAGATCTGCGGTTCTATGGCAATCAAAGATGCAGCGAAAAAAGCTAGCCCCTTTATTCTTGAACCAATTATGCGCGTTGACGTTATCTGCCCAGAGGCATGCGTTGGTGATGTGCTTGGCGACTTAAGCCGTCGTCGTGGCCGCGTTTTAGGACAGGAATCTCTAAAAGGTGGAATGGTAATGCTGCACGCTGAGGTGCCATTAAGCGAAATGTTTGGATACTCTACACAGCTACGCTCGATCACATCAGGTCGTGGTACGTACGTGATGGAACCATGCCATTTCGAGAAGGTTCCTACTAAGATTCAAGAAGAAATCATTAAGAAGTAAGGTATTTGCTTTATGGCAAAAGAAAAAGAAACTAAGGCTGAAAAGCCTGTAAAAGAAAAAAAAGCTGCGGCTCCTAAAGCTGAAAAGCCTGTAGAAAAGCCTGTTGCTAAAACGACAGAGAAAAAAGAACCTTCACGCATTGTACGTCAGAAAATACGTATACGCCTAAAAGGGTATGATGCTCGTCTATTAGACAGATCTGTACTAGATATCGTAGAAACTGCAAAGCGCTCAGGTGCGGCAGTTGTTGGCCCAATCCCATTGCCAACAAAACGCGAAATCTACACAGTTTTACGTTCACCTAACATTGACCGTAAATCTCGTGAACAGTTTGAAATTCGCACACACAAGCGTTTGGTTGACATCCTCAACCCAACAGCTAAGACTATTGACGCCCTTAAAACATTAACACTGCCAGCCGGTGTTGATATTAAGATCCGCGCCGCGTAATTTTACGAAATAGTTAGTGTATCCCTCGGAAGCCTGTAGAGCAATCTACAGGCTTCTTTTTTTATTACGGCCCAGTAAACTGAATGTTGCTGGTCACTTCTTCTTTGATTTTCTTTTCGATGATTTTTTCGTGGTCAACGACGAAGATGTAGCGGCGAAAGGCTTCACGGTCACCTAATGGGATACGCTCAACGTAGATATACTCTTGCTGGTGCGGCGCTATCTCTTTTACTTCATATGGGCAGCCCAAGAGCACCTGTACATCTGAGATGTTCTGTCCTAGGGCGATTTTGTTATAATCTTCGTAGCTCATAAATTTGCTTGCGCTACATGCCGCTAATAATGCAAAAATTGCTATAAATACTTTATTCATTTTGTTCTTCATCTGAATCCTCATACATATCACTTGCTTTCCAAATTTTTCCCGAAATACGGGTTCTTGCTCCATCACTTGAAAGGTACTCTGCGTGCATGGCATATTCTTCATCGTGCACCTTCTCATATACCTCATAGCCTTCAAACGTACCAACAGTACGAAATTCCCATGCGACTAGGTTCTCTTCTACCACGCCAAGGCCGCTAAATACTCCTAGTACCTCATTTTGCAAGACAATGTCAAAGGAGGCTTTGTTATAGGGCTTTAAGGTAAAGACATTCACCATCCTGTCGCCGCCAATAATTTCTACCGTCTGGGTGCACTGGTAGGTCTCTTCATCTGCTCTTACGCACGACCATTTAGTACGAAAATAGAGTAGCTCTGGACTTACTGTAAACGTTACTTGCCCGGTTCCTAGCCAATCACCTGGCTCAAACATAAATTGATGATTATACATTACTCTTTTACCCTTAAAACATAAATCGTCTGCTGTAGATGCTCTGTAAAATACCAAGAGCCATCATTGTACTAAGTACACTAGAGCCTCCATAGCTTACAAGCACTAAAGGAACACCCGTGATGGGCAAGATACCGCACATCATGCCAATATTTACCGTAATATGTACTGCCAAAAACACAGAAATTCCTGCTGCCAATAGCCTGCCAAAGGGGTCTTTTGCAACGGCACTTACTTGAAAACTAAAGTAAATTAACCCATAAAAAAGCACGAGCAAAAATACTAAACCCAAAAACCCAAATTCTTCTCCAAAAGCAGGAAAAGCCGAGTCTGTATAGGGAGTAGGAAGCGACCCGCCGCGCGTATATTCACTTTGCTTAAAGCCAACACCTGTTATGCCCCCAATAGCCACAGCAGTAGCTGCAGCCTTTTGGTGGTGGGTATTTGGATTTAGGCGTTCATACTGGTACTCTTTAATTACCTTTAAAAAGTAAGGTCTTGCCTCCTCATGGGAAAGAGTGCCGCTAAAAAAGAGAAACACCACAAACAGCGCAATAAATGACCCTATCATCATCGTCCGTAACACCCAGCGGTTGACATCACCAAAATAAAAAATCACTAAGGCCACAGGATACAAAACAAGCGCCGTACCCAAATCCGGCTGCTTTAAAATAAGCACAAACGGAATAAAAAAGATTAAAAGTGCCCCCATGGCAGTACTTAAGCTACGAGATGAAGATGCCCGCCTTTCTAAAAACCAGCTTAAGGCAATTACCAGGGTAAGTTTAGCATATTCTGAGGGTTGAAAACTGTGAGCCAGTATTGGAATGCGGTACCAGCGATGCACGTTTTGGATAGCTTCAGTAAAAAACAGGCCCACAAGCGAGATGATAGTGGCTATATAGAGCACCCACGCCCATTCACGAAGCTTGTTATAGTCAAATCCCGCAAAAAACAAGAAGACGGCCCAGCCTATAGCAAACCATTGAATTTGAATTTTTACCATAGAAGTTAAAAACGGCTCTTCTATATAGTCGCTTGTTAAGTTAGACGAATATGAAGAAATAATTAGGCAACTTACAGCCATGAGTAAAAGTATGGCAATAACTGCTCTAAAATCTATTCGTGTTATATATTTAGCTGACCACATGGAGCACCATGAAAATTCGATACAATCATTTACAA
>JAJFUY010000063.1 GCA_021372185.1 Chlamydiales bacterium
CCTGCTGCCCACAAATTAGTTTATTTTTCAAGAGGCGGTAAAGGTCGACCTACCTCGTATTTTCACAGCCTACTGCGGGTTGAATTCAGGGTAGTCTCTTAGTAGGGCTGCTTTTGTTGTGTCATTTAGCACTTTATCGTAGGCAGTCATGAGGTCTCTACCTTTAAGTACCAAAATATCTTGTGCCGTTTTATTGCCACTGGCATTTATTTCCTTTTTTAACCAGATGAGAGGAAATAGATACTTAATTTGTTTGTCGGTGTGACTCTGATTGTATTTGCCAACTAATTTTGCCAAGCCAACGCTGTGCATATTCTTTTGGTTACAAAACTCTACTATTCTTGAAAATGAGGCTTTGCCGCCAAATAGGGCACCAATTCTTTCGGTGAGGGTTAATTTTTTGGTGGCGAGATATTCATTTCCATCTTTATCTTTCAGGATAATGAGGCGAGTTTTATTTTTTTTAGCTTTCCCATCTTCTGTGCTGACAACATTATTATAATAGTTATTAAGATCGTTGCTGTTAGTAATTTTTGTCATAAGAAACCTCTCCTGTAATTACTTATATTATACTAATTTATTTAAATTTTGGAATAAATATTATTATGTTGCTGAGACTTAGTGTGTTAAAATGAAAATTAACGATCATTTTTTTGTTGCAGCAAACCCTCAATAAGCTTATCACTGTAAGGAGTAAAAATAGGTAACTCTAGTGCTTGGAGCAATAAGTAACTTTCTTTTAAGAAGAGTGTGGATTTCTATCCTCACTTTATTTGCCATTGCAACGGCAACCTTTATCTTAATGCACATGGTTCCAGGTGATCCCTTTGCAGAAGAATCCATCACAGCGCCGCCGGCAACACTGGCAGCTATTCGCCACTACTATGGCCTGGATGACCCACTGCATTTACAGTACTCTCGCTATATCCTTCAGGTCTTTACCTTTGATTTTGGCCCCTCATTAAAGTATCCATCGCAAACGGTAAACCAGATTATCTTTGGCAGTCTGCCAATTTCTGCAACACTGGGCTTAGAAGCCCTTTTATTTGCCATCCCCTGTGGTATTTTATTTGGCACGCTTGGGGCGCTTAATTCTCGGGGCTATTCTAATGTTGCCCTTACATCTATAGCTGTATTTGGCGTATCTATACCCACATTCGTGCTAGCAGCAGGCCTGCAGTTTTTATTTGCGTTTCATTGGCCCATTTTTCCTGTTGCTCGGTGGGGTACATTTTCGCACACGGTGCTGCCTGCCTTGGCACTTGCTGCTGGGCCCACGTGCTATATTGCGCGGCTTTTACGTGTAAACATGCTTGAGGTATTTAATAAAGAATATATCCAAGTTGCACGCTTAAAAGGCCTGCAAGAAAAACGTGTTGTCTTTGTGCACGTATTAAAAAATGCGATCATCCCCATTTTATCTTATCTTGGACCCGTTACAACAAACGTGTTAGTGGGCAGCTTTGCAGTAGAGCGTGTATTTGGCATACCGGGCCTTGGCTCTTGGTTTGTAAATAGCGTGATTAACCGCGACTTTCCGGTTATTGGTGGCTTAACACTCTTTTACAGCATACTATTAATCTTTAATCATACTGTGATTGATCTGTTGTGCGCGATGTTAAATCCTGAGTCTAAGATGATGCTCCAAACAACAAAAACTGCAAAAGCGGGGGCTTAAAAATTGGAAGAATTTTATCCCTTAACACCCGCTGAAAAATTTGAGATACTAGCGGCACAAGAATGTAAAGGCCACGACCCTCGTTCGCTTTTTTCTATCCTCAAATCCCATAAAAGCATTGTTGTTGGCTCATCAATTCTTTTTATCTTTATGCTCATGGCTATATTTGGGCCCCTTTTAAGCCCGTATGTCTATGACGAGACTAACCTTCCTGCCAAAAATATGGCGCCATGTATGGAGCATATTTTTGGAACAGACGAGCTTGGTCGCGATATGTGGACTCGTATCTGTATAGGCCTTCGTATCTCTTTAGAAATTGGCTTGGCTGCTGCCTGTGTAGACATGCTTTTGGGTGTAACTTGGGGTATGACAGCGGCTTTAAAAGGCGGGTCAGTTGACCATATTATGATGCGTATTGCTGAGATGATTTTTTGCTTGCCCTATCTTTTGTTTGCTATTTTGATAACCGTGATTATTGGTCCTGGTTTTGCTCCTATTATTGCTGCCATGGTGATTATTGGCTGGATTCAGATGGCTCGTATTACACGAAGTTTAGTTATAGGCATTAAGCAGACAGAATACTACCGAGCCGCACGCTCATTAGGTGTGGGTACAGGCGGCATGATCATGCGTCACATTCTGCCAAATATTTCAGGTCCCGTCACCTGTATTGTTATGCTCAGTATCCCTCAGGCAATATTTGCAGAAGCTTTTTTAAGCTTTTTGGGTATTGGCATGCAGCCGCCCTTGGCAAGCCTTGGATCACTTGTTAGTGATGCCCTTGGGTCTATGCGGTTTTATCCGTGGCGGCTATTTATACCGTCTGTCACCATTACGCTTGTTATTTTTGCCTTTAACCTGCTTGGAGATGGCCTACGCGATATGCTAGACCCACAAGCAAGGCGACACCTCACACAAAAGGTAAAAAGCTAAATGGATAAAGAGCCTTTATTAATTGTCGAAAATTTACATGTCACGCTTGACACACCAAACGGCCCACAGCCGCTTTTACGCGATGTATCGTTTAGCCTGCATGCGCATGAAACTTTGGCATTAGTGGGTGAATCAGGCTCCGGCAAAACCATAACGGCTATGGCCATTATGAATCTGTTTCGGTCTCCCCTTACAAGAGTGGCAGGTGGCAAAATATACTTTGAAGGTCAAAGCTTACTTGATAAATCACAAAGTGAAATGCGCGCCCTTCGTGGTAAAAGCATTGCCTTCATCCCGCAAAGCCCCTTAAGCTGCCTAAACCCCACTCTGCAGATAGGCACGCAGCTTATGGAGACCATGTCTACAGAGCTTTATCCCTCAAAAGATGCACGCTATCATGCCGCAGCTGAAATGCTCCGCCAAGTGGGTTTTTCTGACTGTATGCGCCGCCTTGGAGCGTATCCGCATGAGCTCTCAGGCGGTATGCGTCAGCGCCTTCTTATTGCCATGGCCTTAGTAAATCGCCCAAAGCTTGTTATTGCCGATGAGCCCACAACAGCTCTTGATGTAACGATACAAGCCCAAGTGCTTGATTTACTCATGCAGCTACAAAAAGAGATGGGTATGGCCCTGCTCTTTATTACGCACGATATGGGCGTAGTAGCAAAAATTGCTGACCGCGTTGCTGTTATGTATGCTGGCAATATTGTAGAGCAATCAGGTGTGCACGAGATGTTTGCAAAGCCAGAACATCCCTATACACAGGCGCTTTTAGAGTGCCTTCCTCGCCTTAAAGATCATGAGGCAAGCGCACTCAGGCCCATTCAAGGCTCTCCCCCACAAATTGGCCAGTACCTTGGCATGTGTGCCTTTATGCCGCGCTGCCCGTATGCCATGAAAATTTGTACACAAAAAGTGCCTCAGCTTAAAAATACAACACCAACCCACGAATGCCGCTGCTTTAGAGGTGACAGATGACCCAAAGCTTGTTTGAAATTAAGCAAGTTGATGTTGAATATCAACTAAAAAATCATAAATTCTTAGCTCTTCGTGATATAGATATAGAAGGCTATTTAGGCCAAACGCTTGGCGTTGTGGGAGAAAGCGGCTGCGGAAAATCTACCCTTGCCAAAACCTTGATGTGCATCTCTCCACCAACTCATGGGCGAGTGTTTTTTGATGGAAATGAGCTCACCTCGATGTCTCCAAGAGAACAGCGATCAGCGCTTCGCGGCATGCAGATGATCTTTCAAGACCCTGATGCATCGCTTAACCCCCGCATGTCTGTTTTTGGGCATCTTAAAGAAGCTATTGTTACATCTAAGGTAGAGTATTCAGGTACACTTGAAGAGTATATAAAAGAGCTCTTAGATATGGTGCAGCTACCCCATAGTGCAGCATCTATGTATGCCTTTCAGCTAAGTGGCGGCCAAAAACAGCGCGTAAGTATTGCCCGAGCCTTAAGTGTAAAGCCTAAATTACTCATTTGTGATGAGCCACTCTCATCTCTTGATGTATCAGTAGTGGCACAGATTATACTGCTCTTAAAAAAGATCCAGCAAGAGCAAGGCATCTCCTATCTCTTTATCACGCATGATTTGGCCACCTTGCGCTATTTAGCTCACCGCCTCCTTGTACTCTACCTTGGCCGCGTGATGGAAGTGGCGCCGGCTGCAAGCGTGTTCCAAGAGCCCCTGCACCCATATACTCAAGCCCTCATGGCAAGTATTCCTATTCCTGACCCGAATGATAATAAGAGCCAAGCCAAGCTTTGTATAGTGGGCGACCCGCCATCTATTGTAGATCCGCCTGCCGGCTGCGTTTTTCACACTCGCTGCCCATACGCTACAGAAACCTGCCGACACATAGCTCCAAGGCTAAAAGAAGTAAAGCCTGATCATTTTGTTGCGTGTCATCTCTATAATGTAAGCTCGGCTTAAAAAAACTCATCAGTTTACAAAATAGCTGCATTAGTTATATCAATCATATTAGCTTGTTATGTGAGGTATAGTTATGCAAATTTTATCTTCAGATTCTTATTCAAATAGTAATAGTAATCTTGATCGGTGCAAACGGTTGCGGCATACGATGCAAGAAAAGTTTGAGCTTGAAAAGCAGGCTTCTTTTACTTTGGATTTAGGCATAGATGTTCAGCAAGAAGATCAAGTGCCAATTTCAAGAAGAGCAACTTTGTTTCAGCAAAAGGCTACTCTAAGCAAGACAAACACCTATTTTGCCAATATGTTTTCTCCTGTGGGTTTTGCGTCAAATCCACAAACGAACACCCCGTCAGCCTCTCCTAGAGCCTCTGTACAGAATCTAAAAGGTCTTTTCACCTACTTTTTATCAGAAAGACAAGAGACAGTAAAACGCATTAACGAAGCCTTTAAAGAGGCAGCTGGCTTAATTATAGAGCATACACTTCCCCTTGAAAAGAAAATGAGCCATTTGAGCACATATGTAGGGGCGCTTTTATTTATCCTGAAGTACAAAATTTGCCATGGTGATCTTAAGCCTGAAAATATCCTATGGGGCGATGATAAGTTTGTTATGAGTGACTTTAATGGCTTTATTGACCTTAATGAAGCTTGTGCACTAATGAGGCCAGAATATCGCTTTGAAAATGAAGAAGAAAAAAATAGCATGAAGGTAATTGTGCAGGCCTTTTGTTCTAAATCGTCAGTTTTAGAGAAAGTCTGCAATGCAAATCCGGCTTTAGTGAAAAAACTAGAAAATTGGGGAGTTCTTGGCAATCAAGCAAAATTAGAAGAGCTTAAGAGCTATTTGTGGACAAGATGTATTCCAGATAGTAGCCCAGGATATGGCAGTAAGCTCTACCTTAAGCTCATGAATGACTACTTTTGGCGAGGTGATAAAGAAAATTACGTAAAGGCCGCTCAAGCACTTGATATTCGCGCTGCAGGCCTTACCCTGTATGTTATTCTTGCTGGTGCCAGTAAGCCTAAGGTTGAAGATGATGTAGAATACTATAATACAATGCAAACCTCTTTAGAGGCTTTAGGGATACCTCGAGAAGCAGCTGTTATCATTCGACGCATGTCAGAGCCAAAAGGTGAAGATTTTTTACGCCGTTTTAAACTTCCTGTTTTGTTTCATGAGCTTGAAAGACTTGAAGATATTTTAGAAAATAGCCCACAAGATGTTGCCTCAATGAGTATTGACTTTTCATTGATGCATCTTTCAGAAGTTACTCTTGCGGCAGAATTAGAGCCTGAAGAGGATTATTTAACAACCCTCACCTCTACAGAATCCACACTTACGAAACTAGAGAAAATACAACAATTTACTGCAGCCGCAGAGCTCTCAATTATAGATGATGACACAAAGAGAAAAAAAGTATCAGAGAAGCTTCTAGCTGCGATCGAGGATGTTAAGATAGATGGCCTTCTTGCCAAATTAGATAAAAAAGATTGGATCTCGCAAGACGCGCGCAAAAAAATTATCGACCAAGCCTTTACTACATTTCCTCAAGGCCATGAATCTAGCCTCTATATTGATGGAGAACACCATACAGTACTGTTATTGGTAGATCCAGATAACTATTACGCCACAGAAGTTATGATTAAAAAAGAGATGATAGGAGATGGTGGCTCCGCAGTTGCTTACAAAACGTTATCTCTTCGCACCCTTACTTATGAAGTTGTAAAATATGCCAAAGAGCTTGCCGATCCAACAGAAGCAGAGCGCTCACAGTTGATGCTTTCACAGATTGGAGAGCATGAGGGCGTGCAGCCTGCAGCAAAAACGTATATGTTAGATGAGAAAACGGTTGTTATTGAGCCGTTTTATAAAAATTGTGACTACGGTAAAGCCGTAAATGGAGAAATCCTCTGTTCAAGATTACAAATCCCACGAGATAGATGGAGTGATTTAGAGACTGTAAGCACCCATATAACTCGCCTAAACATAGAGTTTCAGAGTTATTTCCTTTCTAATAAATCGCTTGATGAGAAAAACGAAAAGTTTAAAATTTTTGAATCTGAATATGGAAGCTGTATTGTTGGGATTTTAGGAATGCAAAAAGCAACTCAGCTTTTTGAAGATTACAGATCACTCATTGACACAGCATCCCCGAGAGAAGAAGTTGAAGATATAAAAGAAATCACTAAGAGCCCTCGAAGCCCTCGTGTCACTGCCAAGGGCTTTCTTGCAGAAAGTATTAGCACCATTAAGAAATTAACTACAAAGTCACGTAACACACCACCTCAAAGCCGTCGAAGCTCTATTTCAAAATTTGATGGAGAGCTAATAGCAGAAGAGCCAGCACGCCCATCACCTCGTGTGGATGCGACTACATTAGAAGTGGTCAATGTAAAAGCCGTTGAGGCTATACTTAGGGATCCGACTCTTACCCCAGACTTTCGTGGTCAAATCATACAAGAAGTTCGCGATACGATCATAAAAACGATAAGAAAATGCCAGGGCCTTATCTTGATCCATCACCTTACAGCCAGTGAAGATTCTCTGATAGGTGAGAATCCAGTAACGGTAGAAAAAGAGTGGCGAAAAGGCGCCCGTAACGTTGATGATAAGCACTTAGACCTTAAAGGCCTTAACCATATCTCAAACAAAGTTGCAAAGATAGGGGCAACGGTATTAGAAAATAAAAATGA
The DNA here is from genome assembly GCA_021372185.1 of Chlamydiales bacterium. Lineage (GTDB taxonomy): Bacteria > Chlamydiota > Chlamydiia > Chlamydiales > FEN-1388 > SZAS-7. The sequence continues at coordinate 7,246 of JAJFUY010000063.1, forward strand.
CCCATATCAAAAAAAATTACTTCAGTTATTAGCCGTTAAAGAAGAGGTGTGGAAAATTACTTCTTAGTGTGTAATCATGCTTAAAATGAAGACGCCTAGGATGATTGAGAGCATGCCAAGAAAGTGCCAAAGGCCAAAATTTTCGCCGTAGTAGACAACGCCAATGAGGGCGATACCTAAAATGCCAAGTCCTGACCAGATGGCGTACACAATACTTACGGGTAGCTCTTTTAAGGTAAGAGATAGTGTCCAAAAACAGAGACTATAGGCCCCTGCAACCAAGAGTGAAGGCAAAAGCTTTGATAACCCATAAGAGGCTTTAAGCGCGCTCGTCCCCACAATTTCAGCAATAACAGCAATAAACAAAAGCACGTACGCGTTCATAAAACCCTAAGTGTGTAAAATATCTTCTTGTATCCGAGGGCCTCATATAACTGCAAGGTATTGATTTAT